>QIMB01000120.1 GCA_003233615.1 Nitrospirota bacterium | reverse complement strand
TTCTCAAAAAGTCATTCTTCGCAAGAGGACACTGTAAACCATGACAAAAAAAGAACACATTGTGGTGGGATTAGACATCGGGACCACGAAAATTTGCGCCGTGGTTGGCGAAATTTTGTCAGACAATTCTGTCAACGTGATAGGAATTGGTTCGCATCGTTCGACTGGCTTACGCAAGGGCATGGTGGTCAATATGGATAGTACGGTGGAATCCATCAAACGAGCTGTAGAAGAAGCGGAATTGATGGCTGCTGTACAGATCAACTCTGTCTATACGGGTATCGCGGGTAGCCATATCGGGAGTGAAAGTGCACAAGGGGTTGTGGCGTTGAAGAAACATGAAGTCACCAAAAGTGATATTCGTCGAGCAGTTGAAACAGCCCGTGGCTGTGCGGTGCCTCCACCGGATCGACAGATCCTGCATGTTCTTCCACGTGAGTTTATTGTGGATGATCAAGAGGGTATTCGAGATCCCTTAGGTATTGCCGGTTCACGGCTGGAAGTGGATGTCCATATTGTGACCGGAGCTGTCACGTCCGCCAAAAATCTTGCGCGATGTGTGAGCCGTGCGGGATTAGATGTCGTGGATATTGTGTTGCAGCCGTTGGCATCCAGTGCGGCCGTGCTCTCTTCGGAAGAGCGAGAATTGGGAGTGGTGATGGTTGATATCGGTGGAGGGACTACGGATGTTGCCATTTGGGTAGAAGGATGTATCCGACATTCTACAGTGATCCCCATGGGTGGACATCATTTGACTTCAGATCTTGCCATTGGCTTGCGCACGGCTCCGGAAGATGCTGAGAAAATAAAATTGCAATATGGCGTGGCGAGTAGTCAGTTATTAAATGATGACGAAAATATTGAAGTGCCGAGTGTGGGTGGACGTCCGCCACGAGTAATGCCCAGAAATCTTGTGGCAGAGATTCTCTCGCCCCGCGTAGAAGAAATGTTTGAAATGGTTCGTCGTGAAATTCGTCGAGCAGGCTATGACGGAATGCTTGTGGCCGGAGGAGTCCTAACAGGAGGGACCTCGTTACTTCCAGGGATGTCTGATGTGGCCGAGCAAGTATTGAATGTATCTGTTCGGTTGGGACGACCGTTGGGTGTGGGAGGGTTACGAGATATCGTGCAAAACCCGATGTATTCAACGGCTGTAGGATTAATCGTCCATTCCGTGAGTCAAGAAAACGAATTCGAAGTGGTCGGGGCTGGAGGTGGAAAACCTAGAAAATCTTCACATTGGATGGGAGGGATGGTGTTCAAGATGAAGAGTTGGGTCACGAATTTCTTTTAAGTACAAAGGGAAAAGTAAGGAGTAAAAAAAAGGATGAACAACTGGAGGACTTCTTGCTTCCGACGTTTCACTTCTCACACCTCTTATCCATGGAGGGAAAGGAGACGGTGACATCCATGCCCCCATTTATTACGAAACGAAAACAGCAACTCGAATTATCTGTCATGTCAATCTGCCAGAGATCTGGTGGAAAGGAGGAGTCTCATGTTTTCACTCTCTGATGAGGAACTGTCTGTGATCAACATTAAGGTCGTTGGTATTGGTGGTGCAGGCTGCAATGCAGTCAACACGATGATTGAATCAGGCTTGAGCCGAGTGGAATTTGTCGTGGCCAACACGGATGTGCAGGCACTTGGACGTTCATTGGCCTCCTATAAAATTCAACTGGGCCCCGAATGCGCACGAGGTTTGGGCGCTGGCGCTCGACCTGAGGTCGGCAAAGAGTCAGCCATCGAAAGTGAGAATCAAATTCGTGATGCCTTAGAAGGATCGGACATGGTGTTTATCACTGCTGGAATGGGTGGTGGCACTGGAACAGGCGGCGCTCCAGTGGCGGCCAAGATTGCGCGAGAGCTTGGGATTCTCACTGTGGGGGTGGTGACCAAGCCGTTTCAGTATGAGGGAAATCGCCGGGCCAGTTTTGCGGAAGAGGGCATTCGTGAATTGAAAAAGCATGTTGATTCATTGCTGATCATCCCCAATCAAAAACTGCTGGGGTTGGTGGATAAAAACACGCCACTGTTGGAAGCATTTAAAATTGCGGATGATGTATTGCGTCAAGCTATTCAAGGTATTTCGGATGTGATCACCACCCCGGGGTTGGTCAATGTTGATTTTGCCGATGTCCGCACAGTGATGGGCTATTCCGGACGGGCGGTGATGGGTATGGGTTCAGGTCGCGGACCAACACGAGCTGAAGAAGCAGCCAGGCTGGCTATTGCCAGTCCCTTGTTGGAAGACGGTAGCGTGGAAGGAGCCCGAGGTCTGTTACTCAACATTACCGGTGGGCCAAGTATGACGTTGCATGAAGTGAGTGAGGCGTCCAATATTGCGCGAGAAGCGGCTGATCCTCAGGCCAATATAATTGTGGGTCAAGTGATCAATCCGGAAATGGGCGAAGAATTAACTGTGACTGTGATTGCCACAGGGTTTGAACAGGCGGAATCGGTATTGCGGTTCCCGAGTGCTTCTCAGTCGACACTCGTGGTGGAAGCAGTGAAGGCCCGGAGTCTGGTGTCGGTGGGTGTAGATACTGGCGGCGACAACGGGGTGGATGATATGGATCGTCCTACCTATTTGCGCCGACAAGCTGCGGCACGGACGGCCACTGAAAATGGCAATGGTAATGGTGGGAATGGGAACGGTGGTTTGTTAGTGGATGATGATTGGGATGTCCCGACATTTTTACGGAAAAAGTCCGATAGCTAAGGTAGCTACACATAGTTTGTGTGGTTTGCCTGAAAGGTATCCCCTGTGAATGTTGTGGTGTCTGATTGCGGATTGACAAGTGACGTGATTTCCCTTTGTCATTTTTTTGGGACACGTCAGGTGCCAGCAGGACTGGCGGATTTGATTCAATTAGGGGAAGTGACAACCGGACCTCCATCGTTTCCCCTCATTGCCAGTCTGAAGCAAGTTCACAGCACCCGGGTTGTCGTTATTGACAGCCCGGTCAAGACTGGAACGATGATTCAGTGCGACGGGGATGCCTTGGTGACCAACCAACCGCAGCTTGTGTTGATTGTTCGGACGGCTGATTGTGTTCCAGTATTGTTGGTTGACCATGAATCAGGAGTCATTGGCGCGATTCATGCGGGTTGGCGAGGAGCGGTTGACGACATTGTTCCTAAGACGATTCAAGCCTGTGTGGAACAATTTGGTTCAGATGTGGCTCACATGCATGTGGCCATTGGTCCATCGATCGGCCCCTGCTGTTATGAAGTCGATGAACAGGTCATAGAACCCCTGCAAGCTGCGTATCCTGATTGGCTGGGGGTACTTCAGGAAGGCAAAGGCGGTAAGGGCAAATTTGACCTCAAAAAACTGATCTGGCATCAAATTCTTGCCAGTGGGATTCCTGAGCTTCAGGTGGAGCGAATGGAATATTGCACGAGTTGTTGTGATGATCTGTTTTTTTCCTATCGTCGAGAGGGAAAAGTCAACGGCACCATGATGAGCGGGATTATGCTGCCAGCAGAAACAGTAAAAAGTTAGTCGTGAAAAGTTCGAATAAGTCGATAGGCGCGATCTCCTCCTTGCCGTAAGCTCGTTGTCTCCTGAACGAGTTCTGTGACTTAAGAGTCATTTCCGTTTACAATACTTGTGTTGCCGTGAAAAGAAATACTGTTCTCTGTGAATATTGCTGACAATGTACAGGACATTCGAGAAAAAATTCAGCAGGCAGCTTTTCGAGTAGGGCGAGATCCATCATCTGTCCGATTGGTAGCGGCCACAAAGACGGTCTCTACTGATGTCCTTCGTGAAGCCTATGATGCGGGAATGCGAGTATTTGGCGAGAATCGGCTTCAAGAGGCTCAAGAGAAAATGTCCGTCATTGGCCGATTTCCGGGTCTCAGCTGGCATTTTATCGGGCGCATGCAAAGGCGAAAGCTGAAAGATATTGTCGGGAAGTTTGTTGTGCTCCATTCTGTTGAAAGTGTGGAGCAAGCACGAAGTATTGATGCAATTGCCCAACAGTTGGGAATTCAACAGGACATTCTTCTGCAAGTCAATGTGGCAGAGGAAGACTCCAAAGGGGGATTTGCTCGTAAGGACATTCGAGAAGCCATGGAGCAGGTAGATCGGCTTCCTCATGTGGCCATTCGAGGGTTGATGACTCTTCCCCCTTTTCACGAGGATCCTGAGCATGCGAGGCCCTATTTCGCTGAGCTGTGTCTAGTGCGAGATTCCCTGGCGCAACAGAGCTTCGTGCATGGGAGGCCAGAGGGATTGTCGATGGGAATGTCTCATGACTATCAAGTGGCTATTGAGGAGGGGGCAACCATGGTGCGGATCGGGACCGCGTTATTTGGAAAAAGAGCGTAGTCGTTGAGAGTGAATCTGAGAAGAGAAATGGAGCCCTCACGGCTCTCACAATAATAACCGCCCATTTTTGCAACCCTTCTACATGCCATCTTGGGCCGATCTTGACTCGCATAATCCTCAACGTAGGCCTTGCTATGCCTGTGCTCCCTTAGATCGTCAAAATCTGGCACAAAGCCAGGCGAGAATTCCGGGAAGTGATGTCTGCGCGAACCCTAACAAAGGAGTGTCATGTTTATTGCTGGAAATGTGTTAGAAGGCATCGCCACTATTTTGGATACGGTTCTGTGGTTGTATATGTGG
>QIMB01000110.1 GCA_003233615.1 Nitrospirota bacterium | reverse complement strand
AATACTCAGCATCATTCATGAACAACCCCTGGTTAATAGATTATGTGTGTTGACGGGTTTGAGAATAACCAAGAACTGTGCCACGCATGGTTGAACAAGGAAATTCAAAAAGACCCTTAAACTGGTGTGTTTGTGGCTAATTATTAGAGAAAGGCACGATTACCCGGCAAGGTCTACCGGTGTGCAGGAAAAAAATGAAGGGCGAAGGGCCGGAAAACGAATCATACAGACATTATGGTTCGAGCCCTAGAAGGCTCTACCTCCACGTTGTCATTCTGAGAGCAACGACGAATCTGGCTGAGCAATCGGGTGCGTGGATTGGGCGAGATCCTTCGACTCCGCCGCGCTGCGCTCTGGATGACACGATGAGGAACAGAGCCTCTGAGGGGCTGAGCAACATCGCAGGGCTCGAACTATGAATTCAGTATGGTCAAGAATACTGAAAACTTGAGACAAAGGTTAACCCGGTGAGCTGTGTGTATTTTTGGCTCCGGTTAAAAGAGCTGGAAGATCAGGAAGGGCTGGTAGGAGAATTGGCAAGAGTGAAATTAATGTAATAAATGAATTTTTAAACTCTTGTTGTGTGAAAAATAAAAAGAAAATGACTGTGCCGAAAATGAAAAGAAATGGCCATTTAAATTGACCCCAGGTATTCGGACGAGTCTGCTTCTCCCATGTGGATAATTGGAAATTTACACCCAGCTGCATGATGCAGAGACGAAAGCTGTCATTCATTAATTGAAGGTCAGGCGTGAGCCGAATAAGCCCTTTCTGGGATAACGACGTGAGATCTGGATTATCAGCATGTGCATATCCATCTATCGCAATATGATAGAGGGCGATTTTTTCAGTCAGGGAGCAGGATTGCCATATTGATTGATAATACGGCCACCCAATGTGAAGAAATTGTTCTTTCATCTGATCGGGAGTCCATGTGGCCCATTCTTGACCAGAGCGAATCCATTTTCCAATTCGTGCCAGATGCTGAGTTGGCAACGCTTCCTGATATAAGCAGTGTTTGACAGGAAGTGTTGTGCTTGTCTCCACGAGTTCTTCCGTTTGAGGGTGAAGCCATTCGTGAAGCACGGTTTCCATTTGGCTTGGTATAAAATTGGTAAATCCAAATGATCCTAGGAGATCAATCCAATAGGATTGTTTCGTGTCATGGTCATATGCGATCTGATCAATCACTTGGGATCTGGTCCATTCCAGTGGATCTTTCGTCGAAAAAATACATATCTTCAGACCACGGGAAAGTAGATGTTCGATAAGTACGCCTTTTTCTTTTCTATGCGTAAGATCTTCCCACTGATATTCAAAATGATCCAGTATGACAGCAGTCGTGTGATCAGTGAGGGAGTTGGCCAAACGTTCTGCCCAGGCTTCCTTGCCATAGGTGTCATGGATATCCAGAACGGGACATCCTGGGCCGAATGCGTGAGCCAGGCGGCTTTTCCCTGAACCTGGAGGTCCGACTACCAGCAGATGTTCTAATGTAGAGGGGAGTGGAGTATGGGTGGATCCCATTTCGTGACTGCGATGGAAAAATGACGGGAATGTGTAGATTTTCCCTATCATATAGCGGAGCATGGCATAGGCCATGATGAGCAATAACCCAGCTATAACAAGAATGACAAACAGTCTGGAAGAAAGGTTCCAAGGAAAAAGAGGAGTCCACAGCGAAAGGTGGAGAGGGCCAAATGTTGAGGTATGCTCTTTGTCTAAAGGGAAACTGTTGAGTTGGAGCATAATCTGTTGGTGTCCTTCTGTGATATTGTGAGCCCAGCGTGTCGTGGCATCAACAGAAGAATTATGTAGAAAGCCCCAACTCTCTCGATTGATGGGGTTGTGTAAAGAACTTTTACGAATGAGTTGGTGCAATCGATCCAACCATGATGCTTGTAGCTCGTCCTTTGGATTCCAAGACTTGGAGTCCAAAGTCAAACAGGTTGCTAATGGGAATGACAGAAAAATGTTGTGTAAGGAGTATTGAAGATCAGGCGTCGACGATGCGCGACTCCAAGGGGAGCAGACACCAGATTGTCCTAGAGGTGTTGATTCTCCGTTCGTTGGACATCCCGCTATGAGACAACGAGTAGGAGACGTGAGTAATTGAAACTCACCGGAGCTTTCACCAGTACCTTTGGCTAACCAAGGACCCCGCGTCTGTTGAACAAGGGATTGAGAAAGTCCCCAGAGATGATGTTGGACAAACAATCTCATTTCTTGATCATGTGCCACTTTAAAGAACAGAATGGCTGGAAACACACCAAGAAGAAGAAAGCTGGTTATACCAAATCTGGTAAATGTTCCAATTAATTGAGATGTTTGGAGTAAGGCCCAGGGATCATTGCCGTGATCTGGTTTCTCTCCGATAGGGTTCGATTGGGCTTTCCATAAAGCGCGTGCCACAACCCATATTGTCAAGAAGGGGAGTAAGACGAGAATGAGGCGAAATGAGAGTCCCATCTCATCTTGCCAATCCATTCCAAATACGGCTGCGATGCCCAGCACAAAGATCAGGACTTGCAAAAGGCTGATCCCCAGGTACGTGTTGCGTAAGCCCTGTTGAGGCCATGTCCAACGAATGCGTTGTCCAAAGGGGTTCGAGTGATATCGAAGATTCAGAATCTTGATCCACAACAATAGCGCGAGAATATACAATGTAAATAACGATAAAGAGAAAAGGAGTATGTCAAAGTTTGTGGAGCGAAATGCCTCTTTACTTTCAAAGAGGATAAGGGTCCAAGGAAGACCAGAGAGTGGCTTAATGACAAATCTATGGCCACTTCCCCAATACACTCCTTCAACAACACCTTCAGCCCTGGCATGAATGAGTGCGGCAATTTCTGGATTGTTGTCGGTTTCTTCCAGGAAATTTTCACGAAGCATTCGTCTCCCGTTGGAGTGGAACACAGCCAATCCAGTGTGATCTTCAACAACGGCATAGCCTGTCCCGGGGGGCAAGACCGGCTCGTTCAGAAGAGAAAAATCTTCTGATTGAATGGCTGCGACCCAAGGTGTGGAAGGAGACTGGTTCTTTGACGCAATCTGATGTGGCATAGAGACCACGAGACTACGGGTGCTGGATTCTAAAGAGATCAGCGGCTGGACATAAAATTCTAACCAACGATTATTGATCAAGCGTCGATAGAGGTCTTGAGGGCTGGTCTGCACCTTGGTCACATAATCCCGTTGGCGCAAATCATGCGTGCCTCTCACATAGGGCGATGCCCCTTTCGTCCAGGTTTCTCGTAAAATCCCTTGACTATCAATCCAAAAGGCAACGGAAAAATTGGGGTAGCAGTACTGTCGCGCCGATCCTTCAGAATCTTTGCAAGGATCGGGAAGGTTCACGCGCGCGAGCCAGGCCTTTGAGTTTGGCTCTGTGGGAAATCGGTCTCGATCCTCTAGCGTGTGAAACTGCTGATTATAGTGATCGAGTTGCCACACCATCCGATCAAGTTGTGTATGAAAGGCTTCGGCCACGGAGTTGGTTGTAGCGGTCAGGCGAGCATGGAAATCAGCGACTGATTGTCGGTACACCCCCAAATCCAAGAGAAAGAGGGTGCCAATTCCTGCTCCGAGGATACTCGTAATCATGAGGCTGACGACACTGAAGCGAGTCAACCGCTCTCGTGGATTCATCATCATCAGGCTCATAAACGGGAGCGCTAAAAATGCGCTGATGAATACAAACAAACACAACAGGAGCACTGTAAAAGGGATCGACAAGTATTGTTCCTGAAACGTGTCGCTAGGCAGGATGCCGCAAATGATCCAGGGGACGTCGTCATATTCACTATTGGGCATGGTAAGGGAAGGAAAGGCGACTGCCTGCATGAACACCTCATAGCTATTGCCGCCCACTGTCATTTGAAAGTGAGAAGGCATTGCCGTCTTCATCACATGACTGAGGTTTTGGATATTCAACGTTTTGGTCTGTTGCTTCCCGTCTTCTGTCAAGACGTCTGTGAGCAACCCATTGTCGATGCGTTGGTGATGAAACAGATTGCCGAGATGAAGAAACTTCAAGGTGGAGGGATTCCGTTGATACACAATGGCCCCGGTAGGATCGGCTAATAACACATCCTCGTATATACGTTCCGTGGCCACATGATTGAGTAAAGCCCCAAGCCCGATAGTGGCCGTCGCTGCCACAGTTCCATCTTCTTCCTGAACATCTACCTTCACCAACCCATTGGGTTGCTGTGGGGAATATGACAAGGTGACCGTGTGTTCATGGACCTCATCTGTTGTCTTGATCGATGCATGTTCGAACACGTTGACATGTGACACAAAGGGTAGACGACTGATTTGCGCACCAGCTTGTTGCGCCAATGTCTCTTTGGATTTCTTTTGTGATGTATCGTGGGGTTCCTCAGTACGTGTGAACCCGTTCAGAACCAGACCTGTATTCGTCAGGGTTTGACGCGCGGCGTGGGATCGAATTGGAGAAGATGGTTGACGTACGGAGGAGCTTTTCTGTTCTTGAATTCGAAAACGGAAACTACTCTCATAATTGTCAATCGTTTCGGTCAGCTCCTGACTCCATGTTGCCAACAGCCGAAAGTTTCGTTCAACGAGATAGGAGTAATTTTGTGAGACATACAGATAAAATGATGCGCCCAAAAAGAGCA
>QIMB01000302.1 GCA_003233615.1 Nitrospirota bacterium | reverse complement strand
TAAGGCATCGAATATTTTCTGCTAAAACCCCGCGTACCAAAAGAAAACTGCGGGATGAGGACCAGAGAATACGGGAGAAAATGGGAAAGCTGTTGATTGAAGATGGTTGGGCAAGCAAGACGGCAAAACAGCTTGCTGGTTGGGATCCTTATGACCAGAATTCGTCATCTGATTTTTTTGATTCTGAATGGATGTTTGGTATTTTAGATGGATTTGATGTTGTGATTAGTAATCCACCATATGGATTTCATCATATTCATTCAAAAGAATTAAAGACATACTTTAAAAAGAATTATCATGCCGTAAGCGGGTCATTTGAGAACTATTTTTTATTTTATGAGAAAACTCTAAATTTATTAAAACCTGGCGGTGCACATAGCTTTATTGTGCCAGTCACCTGGCTTACCATTCCTTCTGCGCATTCTCTTCGGAAATATATTTTAAGTAACTTCCATATATCGCATATATCATGGTTTAACGATGTTGTCTTTGAAAGTGCTCAAGTTAATAATTTAGTTTCGCTCATAAAAAGTTCTAATGATGATAATGTACGCGTATCAATATATGGTGATGCCATGTCTTTGGAAGACCATGTAGATCAGTTGATAATTCCACAGAAAAAGTTCATTGAGGCTGATTATTATATAAGTATTTTTGAGAATGAAGTTGATACTCGAATTCTTGATTTGATTTCACAAAATTCCACCGCTCTTGGGGAGTTGTGTAAACCTTGTTCGGGGTATAACCCATATGAGGTGGGCAAGGGTGAAGCACCTGATGGAAACCCCCATACCAGGCAAACAGTAAAGGAAAAACCATATCACTCAAAAAACAAAAAGGGTAATGATTGGAAACCTGAAGTTATTGGCCGAAATCTATCCAGATACAATGTAACGGTAACGGGAGAAAGATGGATAAAGTATGGCCCTTGGTTAGCAGCTGAGCGTAACCCAGAGAACTTTCGTGGAAAAAGAATATTGGTTCAAGAAATAGTCGGTGGAAGTGAAAGGCGTATCATAGCAGCATTTTATGATGGCGAGCTGTATCACTCAAGGGATGTTATACCGATAAAAATAAATACTAACTCTCCTAACCCATACGTGCTTTTAGCAGTAATCAATTCATCACTATTAACTTGGTATCATCATAAACGGAGCCCAAAGGCAAAGAAAGGATTGTTTCCTAAAGTATTAGTGAGTGATCTGAAGAAATTACCAATTGCTAATGTGCACGATAATAATCAAACAATCTTGATCATCCAGTTGGTTACTTTTATTCTACATGCTAAATCAATCAATAATGAATATGCGTTTAATTTGTTTGATAAAATTATCGACGGTCTCGTCTATCAACTCTACTTCCCCGGCCACATGAAAGAAAAACAGATCGACATCTTTCAATATGTAGAAAAAGACCTGGCAGAAGTCATGCAAGAGAGTGATTTTGAGGAGCTTCCCGACAACGAAAAAGAAAACATCATAAACCAGCTACATACCAAATGGACTCACCCAGACAGTGAAGTTCGCAACCGCATCAAACTTTTTGCTGTCCGCAGCCCTGATATTCTCAAGCCCATTCTGGAATCCAGATGAGAAAAATCTTCCAAATGATTCCTAAATTAATGGAATAAACATGTACCTCTCAGAACTCAGGCTATGGAATTTCAGGAAGTACGGTACTACTGGTGGTGGTTCCGACAACGAAAGGCCAGGTCTTTGTCTACAACTTGAACCGGGACTCAACATATTGATTGGTGAGAACGATTCCGGAAAAACGGCAATTATCGACGCGATCCGCTATACGCTTGGTACGCAAAGCGGAGAATGGATTCAGTATGAGGAAACAGATTTCCATGGACAGGGCGATTCGCGCGCCGACAGTTTCAAGATCGAATGTATATTTCGTGGCTTCACGCATGCAGAGGCAGGCCCGTTTCTTGAGTGGCTGGGGTTTGAGGAAGTCGACGGTAAGAAAGAGTATGTCCTGCATCTTCGCTTAACAGCACAGCGTAAACCCGAGCGAATAGTGCCCGATTTACGTGCCGGGCCTGATGATATTGGCACTCAGTTGGATGGAGAGGCGCGCACCAGACTGCGGGTAACGTATCTTAAACCACTTCGAGATGCCGAGAATGAATTGACGGCCGGAAGACGGTCACGTTTCGCTCAAATCCTGCGAGCCCACCCGCACTTTCAGAAAACGGTTGTTGATGGTGTGCCACAGCAGCACGAACTGGAAAGACACATTGCCGAAGCAAATGAGAAAATTCGCAAGCACTTCGATCCAGACGGTGGTGGCAAGGCGGGTGTCCTGTTGCGTACACTGAATGAATATCTGGTTAGCTTCTTCATAGAAGGCGATGATCGGTCTGCCTATATCAGGATTGCAGGTAGTGAACTGCCAGAAATTCTGAAACGCCTTGAGCTCTTGCTGGAAAACAACCGCGCAGGACTGGGCACAATGAATCTCCTTTTTATAGCTGCAGAACTGCTGCTTCTCCAGGGTGACAGTTTCCCAGGCTTGCGCCTGGCCATGATTGAAGAACTGGAGGCACATCTTCATCCTCAAGCACAGCTTCGCTTAATCCATTTTCTCACTCATAAGGGAACCGCTGGTCAGTATCTACTGACAACACACAGCACCACGCTGGGTGCGAGCATAGAGTTGAAAAAACTCGTTATCTGCCGGGATGACAAGGTGTTCCCGATGGGGCCAAATTTCACCAAACTTGAACCAAAGAACTATGGTTTTCTTCAACGCTTTCTGGATGCAACCAAGGCCAATCTGTTTTTTGCGAAGGGTGTTTTACTGGTAGAGGGTGATGCAGAGAATCTGCTAATGCCCGCGATTGCGGAGCTAATAGATCGACCCTTGCATCGCTACGGAGTCTCGATTGTTAATGTAGGGAGCACCGCTTTTTCTCATTATGAAAATGTCTTTATCCGTAAAGACGGACAGAGTATAGGCATTCGAGTCGCGGTCGTGACTGATCTTGATGTCAAGCCGTTAGAGGCACATGCTGACTGCGATGATTCAGCCAAAAAAATCGCAGAGATTGAGGCGACTAAATCTGAACAGCTTGCAAAGCGTGGCTTGAAAACGGGTGACTCTAATGTCGAGCGATTCGTCGCACCAAACTGGACTCTCGAATACGAGATTGCGCTATCCGGCTTTCGGCGTCCTTTCTATCACGCTGTTCTTTTGGCCCAGAAAAAGCAGACTTCCAAAACAGGGGAACCGAAGAAGACTAAGAAAAAGGAGGTTCTCGAAAAAACCAAGACTGATATTGCTTCGTGGGAGGCCCAATGGAGTGGAGACCTGCGGCTCTATGAACGAATTGCCTGGGAGATTTACGGCGTGATCATGCTTGAATCTCGTATATCCAAAGCGATTACCGCCCAGGAATTCGCTGCTTGGCTGTATCGCTACCCCCACAAAAATAAACTACGGGAGATTATCACGCAAGAGCCATCGCTACGCTATCTTATTGATGCCATTTGTCATGTAACTAAACCCCTTGCGGAAAATATCTCCGATGAAAATAACGAATCATGACATTGAGAGGACAGAAAGGCTGCTGCTTCCCCGCAGTTGTAATTTCAACGATGAGCGTCGGGAGTTCCTCCGGTGTATGGAATCGCGGGATGTTGTAGCCTGTCCCGGTAGCGGCAAGACAACTGCGCTTCTTGCCAAGCTTCTGATCCTGTCTGCCCGGATGCCGTTCGCCGATGGCCGTGGACTTTGTGTTCTCACACACACGAATGTGGCCATTGACCAGATCAAACGGAAAGCCGGTGTTGCTGCCGAAGCACTCTTTCGTCATCCTAATTTCTTCGGAACGATCCAGGAATTTACGAATCGGTTTCTGGCGATTCCAGGCTATATTGCGCGTTTTGGACAGCGACATATTTGGATGGATGAAGATTTGTACGAAACCCGGGCACGGAAAGTATTTTTTGATGCTGGTCTTCAATCCAACAGGGCTATTTATGGGCAATTGAAGAAGCAACTTGAGGGAATTTCTTGGGATGATCAGCTTCCATTGAAAATTCAATTCTTTAGGAACTTGCGATTTAGATTCGAGGGTGATCTCGTTCACTATGTTCGTGGTGATACAGGCAAAACCTTTTTGAAAGCTAATGGCAGTAGTCGCAGCTATCCTGATATCCATGATGCAAAATATGGTCTTCTGAAGGATGGATATCTGCGATATCAGGATGCGTTCCCGCTTGCGCTTTGGTATCTACAACAGAACCCCACGCTTTCCGAAGCTTTCGCCAACCGCTTTGCTTATGTGTTTGTTGATGAAGCCCAGGACACAAATGCCGAACAGTTCGCAATGTTGGATGCTGCATTCGCAGACAGGGAACGTTCTATCGTGCAGTTTCTTGGTGACCCCAATCAGGCAATCTATAACTTCACGGTAAAGAAGGATGCAGACTGGACTCCCGGGGCAGACCCAGTCCATTTTTCTGACACCATGCGTTATGGCTCCACTATCGCAACCATCCTAGACACAGTGCGTATTGACAAGCAGATATCGCTGTTACCCAATAAGGCTCGTCCATCTCTGCCACCCTACCTGCTTACCTTTGATGAAGGAGAAGAAGAAAGTGTGCTCCCGGCTTTCGCCCGGCTGTTGAAGAACAATGGGC
>QIMB01000314.1 GCA_003233615.1 Nitrospirota bacterium | reverse complement strand
GTAACCGCTCCAAGACATAAGATGAAGGAAATACCCCATAGAGGAAAAACTCGTGCAAAGAAGGCTTAAGTTAGTGCCATTCGAGTCTGACCCCTAAATATCGCAGAAATTAATAGAGTACTTGAACGAGGTAGAGCCCATGAGCTGGGGCTGTGCGGCCGGCTGCACGACGGTTTTTGGCTTGAAGAATGTTCTGAATGGTGTTGGCCTTGCGTTTGTGCTGTCCTACCTCAATGAGCGTACCAACAATGGTTCGCACCATTTGCTTGAGAAACCGATTTCCCTCAATACGGATAGTCATCGATTCTGAGTCTGAACAAAGAGAAAGATTTGAGATTGTGCACAAGGGATTTGATGTCTGTGATCGTGGGCCACGAAATGACGTGAAGTCATGAGCGCCGACAAATCCTGACATGGCTTCCCGCATGGCCTCAATATCCAAAGGACGAGGGAAATGCCAGGTTCGTTGTCTATCTAATGCCGGTCGGTATGCACGTAAATCCATTCGATAGTCATAGACTTTTCCTTTCGAGCTAAAACGAGCATGAAAAGTTTCTGGAACCTTTTCACTAGATAGCACCGTAATATCATTGGGAAGATGACTATTGATGGCTGGGGCCCATTGGGCCTCTTTGAGAATTTTGTCAGATTGAAAGCTGGCAACTTGCCCTAAGGCATGAACGCCTGAATCTGTTCGTCCTGCTCCAATGACTGCAATGTGTATCTGGGTGATTTTGAAAAGAGCTTCTTCAAGCTCACGTTGTATTGTCGGGTGGTGAGGTTGTCGTTGCCAGCCCACATAGGCGGTACCATCATATTCAATCGTGAGTTTGATCGTAGTCATGATTGTGACGGGGAGAGGTGAGAAGGGAAAAGTAAAGAGTGTAGAGTGAGAAAGAAAAAAAATATTTTCCGATTCTATTTTCTGCGTCCTGCTCACTAAAGCGAACGTGGAAGCCCCGCCCTGTGGGCGGGGAGGAAACGTTTAGCCGGCTGCAGCGGCCGGTCCAGGTTGTGATCGCATGTGCGCAAGTCGGTCTCACGAATGAATTGTGAGGTTGATAAGACGAAATAGCATATGGTCCGGATTCAGAAAGAGCGGATGCACATTGTTCGAAAGAATATTTGACGACGCCTGGTGCAGATGTTTTGCTAGATGACGTTGTATTAAAGTTCTTCAAAAGCCCCGCCCTTTGGGCGGGGTTATTTGCTTTATTTTCTTAGCGGAAGCGGTTTGCAAGGGCCTCATATATGATTTGATACCTTCAAATATCCCTTGAGCCATGCGTTTTTGGTAGGTAGAGCTTTTGAGAAGTTTTTCTTCGGTTGGATTGGAGATAAAGGCAATTTCTGCGAGAATGGCCGGCATGGTTGTCATACGTAAGACAAAAAACGGTGCAGTTTTCACCCCGTGATCTTTTATTTTATAAAAAGATCGTAAGTATTTCACGAGAGATCTTTTTGCAGTCCAGGCAAATTCCTGAGAATCTTCGATTTTTTTGTCATGAAGTTTATCGGCGAGGATAAACTGCCAAGCCGGACCATTATCTTTAAGCGGGGTACCGTTCTCTCGTGCGGCCACTTCAAGTGCTCGTGGGTCACTGGCTTCTCCAAAATGATAGAGTTCTAGGCCTTTTATCGATTTTTTAGGGTGGGAATTAATATGAATGGATATAAACAGATCGGCTTTGTGTCGATTCGCAAAGGTTGCCCGATCTTTTAATGTTACGAAGACATCTGATTCCCGGGTCATGAAAACAGTTGCCTTGGTTTGTTGTGCCAGTAGATCTCGAAGATAGTTGGAAATTATTAGCACAATATCTTTCTCTCTCGTTCCTTTTCGTCCCAAGGCTCCAGGATCTTTCCCTCCATGGCCAGGGTCAAGCACAATGATCATGTCATTTTTTGCAATGGATGCCATCGGTGGAGAAACGATGACGAGGGGTGGGGATGTCTTGGTGGCGACTGGAGCCTTGGCTGTTATGTTTGTTGATGGTTTCGGTGCCTTAACGACCGTGTTCTTGTGGGAAGGAGCAGGGTAGAGGTCTAAGACAAGACGTGGAGGCTTCTGTAGAATATACCATTTATATCGTTTCCATGGTTGTGTGGGAATGGATAGTATGAGTCTCCCTTTCGTCGTTCTAAAAATAGACACATCAATGGGAAATGTGGAGGCTGTAGATTTAGCAAGCGCCTTTTTCAGGATGCGCGTATTGGTAAGCTCGAGTTGAAATTGTGTATCAGTGTGTTTTTCAGATGGTACTGGTTGAATCTCTCGATCAAAGTCAAGGACAAGGCGAGTATACTTTTTATGGCGATGAACGCGAATGTTCCGAATGGATGTTGAAGATGAAGGCTTTGCGACGAGTGAGAGGTATGGGGATGTCTCCGCAGTAAATTGTGGCGCTCCCCCAACGTTTCCACTCCAACTGGTAAGAGGAGAAGCGAGGAGTAGGAACAAGATGCTGGAAGATAGAAAAATATTTTGAAAGACTGGCATAGAGAATAAAGCCATTTCTATCTTTTTCCCAGATGATTGCCCTCTTGTCAAGCGATATTGTATTGGCTATGAAGCAGATTCAGGGGTACATTCAGTTATCGTGTGGACTAGTAGGGCCTGATGAATATTATCACTCTCTTAGCCCATACATGCCCGAGGTGCAATCGACGTCAACAGCTAAGGGAATGTTCAAAAAAGTCCGTCCAGCAAAGCCGTAGCCTTTTTGACGCGCGGAGCGTACTTTCAGGACGTGAGCACGGCAAATGGGCGAGAATGCCGCTGGTGGCTTTTCCCAACATTCCATAAAGCATCATAACATGACTCCCAAACATCTTATTATTGATGGCTATAATGTTTTAGGAGCAATGGGACTTCCTCCGCAGAAGGTCGTTGGACAAGGGGGCGTGCATCGTGAGCAATTCGTGGTACGTCTTGGTCTCTATGGGCAAGCCATTCACTGCCCAATTACCGTTGTGTTCGATGCCTGGCAACAACCGGGGAACATGCGACACGTTACGCATCAGACGGGAGTAACGGTTATGTATTCAGCTGAGGGTGAACGAGCCGACCAAGTCATTCAAGAGCTGATTCGGCAATATGGAAAAGAGACGGCAGTCGTGTCGTCTGATCTAGAAGTGACGAATGTGGCACAGGCTTTTGGCGCGTTTGTGATTCGTTCGCAAGAATTTCTAACACGATTACAAAAGGGGAATCAGCAGAGACATTCCGTTTCTTCCGCAAGAGGAACGCCTGAGGATAAAGATGATCGCGAATATGGGACGACTCGGCCAAAAGATAAAAAAGGCAATCCCAAGAAATTGCCTAAAAAACTCCGGCAACGCAATCGCATTATGAAGAGATTTTAAACCTAGAAATTGCAGGTGGGCGCGAAAAATCTGTGCAAGCTATTTATGTGCCTAGGGAATTTAAATAACGCGTCGTCACCTTTGGAGTGATGAGCGATTATATAAATTATTGAGGTGCATGAAGAGGTTGTGCAGACTATCGTGAACCAACTGGAGTTTCTAGGTTAAAGAGACGTTTGGCGTTGTTCGTGGTCAATTCTGAGATCTGAGATAGCCTTGTGGACGAATTGGGGTATTTGAGTTCGGCAATTTGCTCCGCCACATATTTCACGTAAGACGATTCATTGCGTTTTCCTCGAAACGGGATCGGTGTTAAATAGGGCGCATCGGTTTCGATGAGGATACGGTCATCCGGAACGGTACACATAACCTCTCGAAGAAGCGTGGCATTTTTGAACGTAATGATTCCTGAAAAAGACAGATAAAATCCCAAGTCTAAGGCCTCTTTAGCTAACCATGGGTCTCCTGAAAAGCAATGGAACACGCCTCCGACAGACTCGGCATGTTCTTCTCGAAGAATGGTCATCGTATCTTCTTGCGCTTCCCGCGTATGGATGACCAGTGGCAGCTGAAGGGACTTCGCTAACGTCACTTGCTCGCGAAACTGTTGGCGTTGGATGTCGCGTGGGGAATGGTTATAATGATAATCCAACCCGATTTCTCCAAACGCCACGACCTTAGGCTGCTGCGCCAATCGACGCAGTTCTTCATACCAATGCGGCTCGATTCGTTTGACTTCGTGAGGATGAACGCCCACGGTGGCATAGACATTTGGTCGTGTCGTTGCTAATTCTACGGCAGCGGTGCTGGAGGATAAATCGCAGCCAATCGTAATAAATGCGCCTACTCCAGCTTCCTCTGCACGCTGAAAGACGGCTTCGCGATCAGGATTATATCGAGGATCATCTAAATGCACATGAGTATCAATTAACATGAGAACACTCCTTTTTTCATTGATCTGGCATGATAGCATAGCAACCGATTATTTTGTGCTGATTTGGCAGGAATTGATGAATTGAACAGGCAAATCAAGGATCGTCTACATGTCAGTTGATGAAGAATTATTTCGCGTGATCAATGGGTGGGCAGGCCAAGAGCCAATTGTAGATTGGTTTATGTTGCAATGTTCTCGAGAAGGCAATCTGCTCATCCCGATCATTCTCGCTGTTGTCTATATGGGGTGGACAAGATGGGATGAGGCGAAATGGGCTGCGCCGACCATGGGGTTGTTAATTGGGCTCAGTGATTTTATTGGGGGGCAGTTGAAAAATCTGATTGCTCGTCCGCGTCCCTGCCACATTCTTTCACACGT
>QIMB01000070.1 GCA_003233615.1 Nitrospirota bacterium | reverse complement strand
ATTTCACAGGCACATGTAAGTATTCGGGAAGGGCTGCCTTCACATATTCTTGATCGACGAGCGGAACAAAAAAGAGCATGAATCCTGACCCACCAGCCCCAAGAAGCTTCCCTCCCAATGCCCCCGCGTCGATCGCTCGCTGATAAATATGGTCAATTTGCGCATTGCTGATCAAAGCACTTAATTGACGCTTCAATCTCCAATTCTCGTCAAGGAGATAACCGAAATCGTTCATGGAAGTCTGGCCGTTTAATATCCCAATCGCTTCATCCACCATTTCTCTCATCCGTTGCAAGACCGATTGACCTACCCTCATTTGGTTAATGACATCTGCCCCAATCTGCGCAGCCAAACGGCTGGTTCCGGTATAAAACAACATTAAATGCGCTTCCAACTCCCTTAATCGTTCGGGTGCCACAGTCAACGGTTGGACTCGAATATCCCCATTGGGAGAAAATTGAATAATATTGAATCCCCCGTATGCCGCTGCCACTTGATCTTGAGAACCTACGGTCTCACCCAGAATATGTTGCTCCAATTCAATGGCTTTCAACGCCAAATCATGTTTAGAAATCATCTTCCCCTTTAACGCTGACAGACATTTAAGAAACCCAACAGCAAAAGATGAACTGGAACCCATTCCCGAACGAGCAGGCAAGTCTCCTTGATGATGAATTTCCAAGCCTGCGTCATCATCGAAACCCATCCATTGCAGGCCTTCTCGTACCGCAGGGTGCAAAATTTCTGGAATGGTGGAAACAATTTCAATATGAGACCAGACCACTTTATGTCGGTAAATAAAAAACGGTGGAAGGTGACGGCACGTGAGATAACAATATTTATCAATTGTGGAACTCAGCACCGCCCCTCCATGCTCCAAATACCACGCTGGATAATCCGTTCCACCTCCAAAAAAAGAAATTCGATATGGGGTCTTGGTAATAATCATGCAGCTCTCACTATGGCCTTGTTTTTTTCGCGATGATAGCCGAGTAAATTCTGAAGAGTGTCTTCGAATGGAATTTCCGGCACCCACCCCGTTGCTTGATGAAATTTTGTGGTATCCGGAATCTGCAAAGTCACATCTGATGGACGAAGAAGAGCCGGGTCCACCATATGCTCGATTGGGCATCGTGCCATCTCTTTTAAAAGCTCAAGCATATCTCCACAGGTCATCGTGTGATTGCCTCCAATGTTATACACTTCTCCCGGTGAGCATCTTTCCAGGAGTAACCAATAGGCTCGAACCGCATCCCGTACGTCTGCAAACGTACGAATACTCCCAAGATTGCCTACTCGAATCGGATTTTCGCGAAGGCCCGATTCCACCTCCACGATTTGTTTGGCATACGCACTTTCCGCAAAGACATCGCCACGACGTGGTCCAGTATGGGTAAACATCCGTGTCCGATACGTCTTGATCCCATAGGACAGGAAATATTGATAGGCAATCATATCTTCGCCAACCTTGGAGACTGCATAGGGACTCGCGGGACGAAAAGGATTCGTTTCCTTTATTGGCACTTCATTGTCTAACACTTGTCCATAGACTTCCGAAGAGCTACAGACATGAATCTTCGTATCAATCCCGGTTATTCGAATGGCATCCAGCAAATTGGTGGTACCAATGACATTGGTATGCAGGGTATCGGCTGGCGCATCGAAACTCGTCGTCACAAAGGATTGAGCCGCTAAGTGAAAAATTCGCTCAGGTCGTACTTTTTGAAGAAGCGCAATAAGGGAATGAAGATCTCGCAATTCCGCATAATGAAGATGTAATTGTTCTCGAATGTGGTTGATATGATTCAAAGGGCTACGCCAACGCAGCATCCCATGCACTTCCACGCCAGGTTGGTCTGTTAAGACATACTCCGCAAGATGACTGCCCACCATTCCCGTGATACCCGTAATCAAAACTTTCATGAATGTCGTTCCCTTTTTTCCAGCATGAGGAAAATTCGTACGATTAAAAAGGTCCTTTAAACCGCTTATACACATCGGCCATAGATTGGGTATCCGGCAACTGAACTCCATGCGCTTCATTTCCAAGAACCAGCTTGGCTACCGCATTCACGAATTGACGCAGGTCAGGATAAAAGAGATCTTCCAACGACTTGGCCGTGGGACAGGGAGACGGTTGCATCGCCAAGGACACCACCGGTTTTTTTAAATATTCAGGATTGCGTTCGGCCACCACCCGACAGACTTCGGCACACACTCCGTATTCCCGCCAACTGGTATCCGCAACCACTAACCGTCCAGTTTTCCTAACGCTCTGCATGACCAAATCCCAATCCGGATGCGACACACAATGCAAATCAATCACATCACATTGAATATCAGCCACCTTGGCCAAATGATCAGCAGCTCGCATGGCTTCCAACACCATGATAGACGTCGCCACAATCGTGACATCCTCACCTTGCCGGACCACATGAGACCCAAAAGGGTCTCCCCCGCGGCTCATCGTTCGAGAATCCACATGAAAGTTCAAGTCATACATGAGTCTGTGTTCAAAGGAGATGACAGGCCCTTGATACTCAGCAATAACCATCGAATAGGTATCAAGAATTGTTTGAGAGCTAGACGGCATCACCACCTTCAGGCCGGGAATATGGGCGAAGAGTGATTGGAGGCTTTGCGAATGTTGGGCACCTTGCCCCCAACTACGCCCGACGATCATTCGAATCAACATGGGCACGTTAAACTTGCCACCAAACATATATTTGTATTTGGCCGCTAAATTAATTATTTGATTCATGGCCAACAACGAGAAATCAGCCCTGATATGAGTCTGGATGGGATACAGACCATTTAACGCCGCACCAATGGCCACACCAGTCATGCCTTCTTCCGCAAGCGGAGTATCCATGACTCGATCCGAACCAAATTTCTCAGCCAATCCAATCGTGGAGCCGAATATCCCTTTATGATCGTCGACGCCTTGTCCGATGAGGATGACAGAATCGTGGCACCGTAGCGCATCATACATCGTCCAATGAAGAGCATCGCGATAACTCATCACTTTCACATCTGTGTCAATCACAGCGCTTACACTTGCTTCGGAACGCACAGGAGATGTCATCGCCGAATTACACAACATCACAGAGCAACTCCTCGATGGAAGGAAATGGACTACTTTCCGCAAAATGAACTGCAGCATCGATTTCTTGCATAATCATGGGCCTAAATGCCTCCACTAATGCAGGGAATTGTTCTAAAGGATCTTGTCGTTTCCAACTCTGACAGTCTTCTAGATTCCGGTATCCACAAGAAAAATCTTCACCTGTCCCAACATGCTCTTTGTATCGGAATGTCTGAATTTCGACGAAGACAGCTTCCTGGCTAAGACGCACCTGTTCAATGACTGCAGACATAGTCTCCGCCACCTTTACAAAGTCATATCCCTCAGGTACGGAGTACACTGGAAGACCATATGATTGAGCATGTCCCAGAATGTCAAAATTTTGTCTGGCCTTTCGGAACGAATGCACGGCAAGACCATTATTTTCACACAAAAAAACTACTGGCAGACTGTGCAGTGCTGCAAAATTTAATGATTCATGATAGACACCTTCTTCCGTCGCTCCATCTCCAAATACTCCTACGATTACTTGATCTTTGCTCAACCGTTTTGCTGCTAATGCTGCACCCACTGCGTGGGGAATCGTACTCGCGACCACAGCCGACGTACCCATGAGACCCACGTCAGGGGCAGCTAAATGCATCGATCCAGCCTTTCCCCTGGCACATCCCGTGATTTTTCCATAGAGTTCTGCAAACATTTCGTTCAGGCTTCCTCCCTTAGCCAAATAAAAAGCATGGCTTCGGTATGTACAAAATACGAGATCATTGTGTGTCAGTGAATGGCATGCTCCGACGGCCACCGCCTCTTGACCAATGGATAAATGTACGGGACTTTGAATGACATCGGAGGGATACAAATCAATGATGCGTTCTTCGACAAGCCGAATACGCAAGGCCTGAAAAAATAGCCGTTCAAACATATTCGTTGAATTCATATCCATAGGCCTCAGTGAATAAGGATCACATATACGTCAACGATTGAGAAGTACATTCACTAAATACATGTTGGGCTTCAGACAAGGATGCCGGAGTGCCAATATCAAACAGTTCCCCTTGCTGCGCATAGCCGTGTAAACCTTGACCAACCCATTTGGGGAGGACCTCTCGTTCAAGAGAAATGGCTCCGGATTCGGGTATTGATTCGATGACATGTTTCTCCACAATATAAATTCCTGCATTGACCCATTCCGATTTCCCTGTCGACACTTTTTCAGAGAATCTCTTGACGACTCCTCCATCCCCCACTTCCACTAATCCAAATGCACCACTACAGGTTTTCCTTGCTATAGCAATGGTCATCGTACTCTGGCGTGATTGATGAAATTGAACAAAAGGATCCAATTCGATGTTGATATATGAATCGCCATTAAATACAAGAACCGGAAATTCATGTACCAAGGACAAGGCGTGCCTCAGTGCTCCAGCTGTCCCCAACGGTGTGGCTTCCTGTGAATACACCAACTTGAGTCCTTTATATTCGTCCTTCAAGACTGCCGAAATAGAATCCGCCAAATATCCAGTACACACCACAGCCTGTTTGATTCCGGCACGGATAATCTGGTCCAAAACATATGTAAGAAATGGCCGCCCGGCAACATTTACCATAACTTTTGGTCGATCCTGAACAACTGACCGTAAGCGAGTCCCGAGGCCACCAGCCAAAA
>QIMB01000390.1 GCA_003233615.1 Nitrospirota bacterium | reverse complement strand
CAGATGCAATGGTAATAAGGGGTATCGTCTAAAGAAATCTGGCTTTTGCGTGAACGCGGCATGTCAGGCACCTCCTTGTGTCTGTTCTATCCGATGATCATTTTTGTTCGGGTGTTATCAAACTAATGAAAAAGAGGGAAGTTGTCAATATTTTGGTGGGGGTCCTCTATACTATTATTGGTCACAGTTTTACAGGAAATATAGGAAAATATTGAAAAATCCCCTCCCTTCCATCAGATGTAATCTGCTCAGTTTTTCATCTTCACTAACTATATTTATAGTAGATTACGCTTTTTCCCTATCCCTGCATCCATAAAGCAACTGCATGACTTAGTCCGGCCTCCCGAACTGCATTTTTCGCAGCTTCAAATAGAGGTTCGGAAACAGTTTCCTCTCGAAACTTCTCCTGCTCCCTCTGTACCGCACCTCGGATTAGAACACCATCCAGCATGGGCCCTCTGTCCTCGGTGTCCAGCGCCTCAGCGCCTTCAGGAATGTGGCCATCAATAATTCCCAGGCGCATGTTCGATTCTTTAGCATGGTGAGACAGGCTATCGAGCATTTCCTCTGATACACGTCCGATAACAAGGACCTGAGAAGGTTCTTCCTGTTTCAATAGTTGATTCAGTTGGGAAACGAGCTTCTCATTGGACTCGGGGCTAATCCTCCCTTCCATACCGTCAGCAAGATCCATGATGCCGAAATCGATCAGATCGGAAAGCAGACCGCACTCATGATGTGGCCGTTCTCCATTGGAATCGGGATCCCGATATAGGGGGTCCGGGGTGTCCATAGCATTACGAACCAACCCGAACAACACCATGGGTGATGGCAAGCGCTCCCACCCTTCTACAGTCCGCCCCTGCTGCTTTCCGGTTAGTGCGGTACCCACGGCCAATGTGGACTGGGATGTTCCGGCGAACAGAACTCGACGATCGGATTCTATGGCCAGCCCGGCTGCAAAAGAAGCGACGTCCATATAATAAGGATGATTGTCTGCATCGGATCCAACCAGAATCATCAAGCTGTTCATGGGCATCCTCCTTTGGCAAAGTTACGGATCGACCCGGGCAGTTGAAAGGGTCGGCGCAGCAGGACATCAGCCAACTGAGCGAGCCAGTCGAGATCCCGGCTAGCACCGGGAGGAAGGTGCTGGTGCTGACCGGCTAGAATTCTATAATCAGGTGAGCCTGCAATAGCCGGGGATGCGGCGGTATAATGTAGTTCAGCTAAACCTCCAGGTCTCCCACTAGGGTAGACAAGAGCAGTTTTTCCATGAGCGGAGAGCTCATAAGTTCCCGCCCCCAGTTCTTGGAATCCAATCCCCTCGGAGTTGGATGTTCTCCGCAGTAGTTCCTCGTAATAAACTCGGCGTGCAATGGAGTTGATACTGTATCGTTGAGCAATAAAGCCTATGGCATTGTCCAACTCAGGGGTGGAAAGTTCCCTAGAGGAAGATTGGGTACTGACATTCTTGCGATCTGGTGGCTGGAGACCAGCCAGATGGGGGGCACCGTCCACATTCAATGCTATCAGCCCTAAGCGATAATGGCGCGCGAAGGCGATCTCCCATTTAGTCCACCGGGATTGGACCAAATTCCGGCTCTCGAGCAGCACAACGCATCCTTTGTCAGCTAGTTCCTCAGCAATCTCCTGTGGAAAGAAGCGCCCTGGTGTTCCCGAGAACCGGTCAAGATAGATGTGGTAGCCACGCTGGGCCAGAGCATGATGAATCTGGTCTGCAAGATTTTTGGTATCATCCCTGCGATAGCTTAGGAAAATCTTACGCTCGACGCCTATGTGGATCCAGCGCAAGATATCGGCGGCAAGCGCATCGGCGCTACCCAGATCACTCAGCCGGTTCATGCTTCGCAGGCTTTTGGGTAGAGATGACCCGCCAACCCCTGAGGGCAGAACCGGAATGATGATGCCGTTTGCCCCGCCTTGCCGCTCCCAATCCAGGGCGAACTGCTCAGCCTGATTGTCCAGTAAAGTGCCATCGGTCATCAGCACAAGGACATGCCGGCAGGCGGGCTCATACCAGGCCATACAATGCATTCCGTCTTTCCATCCCCCTTTCGCTCCAGGCCCACCACACTCATTGGATCCAACTGTAAGGTTCAGTTGAGCAGCAACACAGTGAAAAATATCGGCGGTTCTCAACTCGACACTAGTTTGGCAGGCAAGTAAGTGGATATGAATGGGAAGGCCAAGTCCTGGTACAGTATCTCTTAGACAAATGCTGGATGCGCCGCCTTCAGCAGGATGGTTTATTTGTAATACAATGTTCCAACTCATGGTACAGCCTCTTCGGAGCCATTTGAAGATGACAAAATAGCAGGTGGATCGAACGCCCGTGGGAGGTGAAAGGGAGGCATGAGCCGACCAGCAGCCGCCTGCCCAAGCTTATTCAACTTGTGCATCTGGTCGGCATCGTCCATCTTTCTCATCTTTTTCATGTCGCCTTCTGGTTCGACCATACGCAGTGCCACGATGGCCTTTTCATCCAGTGGGACATCGTAGCGAAGATAGCTTAACCAAGCTGTTCCACCCAACAGATCGGTCGATAGATTACCCACTTCAACGTCAATTTCGCTTGCTGTCGGGCTTTGCGACACTAGCTGCAGCAGTTGTTCCGAGAATAACTGGGCTTCGCTGATTAACATATCAGGAATCGCTTTTGCCCAGCTAATACCGCCGTGAGCAATGAAGGGAATCGCGCGCCGCCCCTTCACCTCCCAGCAACCAGTCCCAATGGAAACTAACAGCAGATTGTCTGCCCCCGTCTGCCACTGAAAGGGATAACCCTTTAATGTAGCAAGCATGAACAAGAGCATGGCCGGATTGTTGAACATGCTGACGCCACCGTCTATGAATTCAGGCTTGATATCGAGCCCACCAGTAGTGCTAAGGGGAATGATCTTGGATTCGAAATATGATGGTGCCGCAGTGCTGGCTAACACCAAGTTGCGCAGGAGCAAGCCTTTGTTCTTTTCGTAGTACCTTCCTTCAGGATGATTGAAAAAAGGCCATACGCTGTTGGTATCCGCTCTTTTGGTTACGATGCATAAGCCGGTTTTGATATTCTCCGACCCCAGGGTTTCATCACCGAAAAAGTCACTCAGGCTCTCTTCAAGCACATCTTCTTTGTATCTGCTTCTCAGCAAGCCTCTTCGTAGCAAATCCGGTTCGAACACCTTTTTTCCGAGTTGGAGGTACTCCTCCTGAATTTTCCTGACAGAATGCCCTTGAGCCAAGGCAGCAGCGATGATGGCACCGGTGCTTGTCCCGCCGATAAGATCAAAATAGTCGGCCAGCACCAAATCCTGTTTGTTCAATCTTTGTTGAAGAATCATCTCAATCCGGGCGAGGAAGCCGAGTGAAAGGATGCCTCGCACTCCTCCTCCATCCAAGGATAAGATGCGCTTCGGACCTTTCCGATTCAGTCGATCTAGCAGATACATCAATTTCTCCTTCATTCGTTGAGTTTGATGTTCTCTTGTATTCTATAATAGATTTTTGGAGTTCATGATATTAAATGGATAGAAAACTGGTAACACAATACTTATTTCTGTAACCAATGGGGTCACCCATTAGCCCGCCCCGGTCAATAGGCAGAGTTAAACTTTGCCTATTGACCGGGGCGGGCTAATGGGTGACCCCATTGGTTTTATTGGTTTTTTTTCAGGATCAATCGAGTCTGACCCCATTGGTTTTCTGGTTTTTCACTTTTGTCTTTATCTTACTCATCGCTAAAAATAATAAAGTTATGCTATTCACTGATGACCATATTCTATTAGCTCTCATCTACATGATGTTGGTACCCTATCTGTTTCGATTTATCTGGAAATACTTGGATTCTAGGGGGAAGGCCCCCAGCTTATTTCTGTCAGAAATACATAACAATATGACCGCAGTTCGGTATCCAGCCCTATATTTTGCTGCGCTGTTATCGATATTTCTTCTCTTTGAAAACTATATGGTTATATTTGAATCTAGTGGTGCACTTATTTTGTCAATGAGTATCGTGGGCATACTGGTGGTTGTATTTTTCGTCTCGTATCTTATTATCCGATTATTTCGGGTGTACATTGTTGTCACACATGAATTTAAAAATCAGAACTATAAAGATCGAGAGTATCAATTGTATTTTCTTGGCATCAATCAGGAGGTTATAGCACTCTTTCTGAGTGTGCTCCTATCTATTGTTATCGTTTTTGAAATTGAATATGGATTAAATTACTTTAATATATCAGCCTCGACAAAAGTGAATGCCATGTTTCTCCTTCCTTTTTTGACACTCATTTTTCCAATCATAACTTTTATTCTGTATCATGACTGGAGAGCTGTTCGCGACTTCTTAACTACTTAGTTACTTCTTGTTTGTAAGAATGAATTTTGTCTTTGTCAAAAAAACTACAGCAGCAATACGGGCTCAGGTCTCGCCTTTTGCCAATTTTATTATCTAGAAAATAAAGACTTTTGTGACCACTTAAATTGCATCTTTGGCTCGGAAGAGTATTTTGTAGAAGGCTAATGCACCAGTATAAAGGTCTAGATATGGCTGAAAGCTGAAATACAATCTACTTTCTGGCATGTCTGCTTCAGGAAGATTTAAGATAGCTACTAATTATCAATTTTTGTCTTCCATGTCTCGAAATCCGTCACATATTGTCCTTAGTCTCGAACCTTTAATCCTTTGTCTTTCCTTCTCATTTAGCCACTAACCTGATTTATCAAACCTTGTACCCA
>QIMB01000237.1 GCA_003233615.1 Nitrospirota bacterium | reverse complement strand
GCCCGTTCCGCAGGGAGCCGTTCCGTAGACCTCGATGTTGAGGATGACGACATCATCGAGTTCATTCTGGAAGATGGTATGTCGATATGGACATCAGTTGCGGCCTATCGAGATCAGCAATACCGGTTAAAGCCTGAATTACGCAAGGCTAAGAGGTTGGAGATTGATCCGGTTCTTGTGTCGCACACGGCGAACAGGGGAATGCTGCAAGATATCGTGACGAGTGGACTACGAATCTTACGCGTGAAATCAGATGATATTTTGGAGCAAGCAAAAGACTCTACGCAGTGGCCAGAGTGGCTCAAGGTCTATGGGTTTACTCAATTTGACAAGCTAGGAGGCTGGCTCACGGCCAAGCTCATCATTTGGTTGATAGAGAGGAACATTCAACCTGAGGAAGGGCTCTATCGTTGGGTGAAGCCATCAAGGGAAGATGCTCCTTCTTTAGAAATTCCAACCACGATTTCCGCAGATAAGCCTTTACTGCTCTTCATCCATGGAACAGCCTCGAATACAGAAGGGAGTTTTGGTGTGCTGCATTCAGGCGATGCCTCGTCTGAATGGGCAACCCTCACGCGGGCTTTCAAAAATGACATTTATGCCTTTGAGCATCGAACGTTGAGTCAAAGTCCGATTGAGAATGCGTTGATTCTAGCAAGCGCACTTCCGGTCGGGGCAGAACTTTCTCTTATTTCGCATTCGCGAGGGGGACAGGTTGCTGATTTACTGTGCCTCAAAGACCTTTCATCGGAACATGTCCAACACTTTCATCGAAAAGATAACCAATCAATCCAGGCAGATGAACATGATCGTACGCAACTGGCTGAGTTGGCAAAAATCCTCCGAAAGAAAAAAATTACGATCACTCGGCTCGTTCGAGTGGCGTGTCCTACCCAGGGAACGCTGTTGCTCTCTGAGAACCTCGATCGGTTTCTCTCGGTTTTGACCAGTCTCATCGGTTTGATCCCTGTCGTTGGGCAATCTCCACTGTATCAAGTGGTCAAGCGCATCATGCTCGAAGCAGCGAAGAGTCGATGGAATCCATCGCATATCCCAGGCCTTGAGGCCATGCTGCCTCAAGCCCCCCTCGTTGCGCTACTCAATCATCCAAAGATCACAGCACAGGGCAACCTTGGCGTGATTGCCGGAGATATTGAGGGAGGAAGCTGGTTTAAACGGATAGGGACATTCATTACGGACACCTTCATCTATGAGAATCAAGACAACGATTTAGTTGTGAATACACATTCCATGTTCCATGGGGTCCCTCGAAGCCGAGCCTCGCACTACATTTTCGACCAGGGATCGGATGTCTCACATTTTCGATACTTTCGGAATTCGCGTACGCGTCAACTCTTGGTTCAATCGATCACGAGTTCAAGTGAGTCCTGGCCTTCAGAATTTCGGCCTCTCGAAGAAGGCAAGATTGACCCTGTCCCCATGTTGCGTTCCATCCAGAACAGATCTGGAGCAAGCCAGCCTGTTGTATTTGTCCTGCCAGGAATCATGGGATCTGAATTGCAGGCCGATGGCAAGGATGTGTGGTTGAGCTATTGGAGCCTGTTTCGTGGCCATATCGACAAAATCGCTATGGGGGCACCCGATGTCACCGTTACGGGTCTTGTCAGTTCTTACTACCGTGCGCTCTGTAGTTATCTGGCAGATTCCCATGAAGTGATTCCGTTCGGGTACGATTGGCGTCATTCCATTACAGATGCCGCCATGAAACTTGCAGATGAGGTGAAAAAAGTGGTCGAACGGACCGAAAAACCGATCCGGTTTGTCGCGCATAGTATGGGCGGATTGGTTGTTCGGCGGTTTATCCAAGATAACCCGTCACTCTGGACGACTGTGTGTGAGCGAAAGGGAGCACGGTTCATCATGCTGGGAACGCCCAATCATGGGTCCTATGACACCGTGGAGCTGCTGGCTGGAATGGCAAAAACCGTCAAACAATTGGCTTTACTTGACTTTGATCACAACACCAAGGAAATCGTGAAAATTATCGCGGCCTATCAGGGAGCGCTTGAACTGTTGCCCCAAGAAGAGAAAGGGAAATATTTCTCCGTAGATACATGGGCAGGTTTTCGAAAAGTCATGGAGTCTGGAGTGAGCATCAAGACGTCGGTTCTTTCAGCCGCAAAGAACGCGCTTGCAGATCTTCCTGAACGTATTCCCCATGCAAATTGTATCTGCTATGTGGCTGGGTGGGCACCAAAGACCGTGTGCGGCTTGAAAGTTGATGGCGAGCACATGTCCTTTCAGGCAACGGCAGAAGGCGATGGACGTGTGACATATAAGTCCGGCCTACTCCCGGATATTCCGGTCTGGTATGTGGATGCTGAACATGGCGATTTAGCAGACCACAAGCCTGCATTCCCCGCCTATCGTGCATTACTCGAGCAAGGTGTGACGTCACGCCTTTCTTCCACCCCCTTGAGTGCTGATCGAGGTGGTGCCACGATCTTTGACTACGAACCCGAACCAGTGTTGTTCCCAACGTCGTCGGATTTTGAAGCCGGGATTCTTGGTAAACGGCGGAAGTCTCTCAAGGCACGGACGTCTGAGAAGCTGCAGGTATCGGTTCTACATGGCGATCTCACACACACTGACCATCCCATTATGGTCAGTCACTACGAGGGCGATACGATCGCCGGGGTCGAGGGTGTTGTGGATCGACTTGTGAATAACGCCCTGACTCAACGCTACAACCTGGGCCGCTATCCTGGGCGACCAAGTACGGTCGCTATTGTGCTTGCCCAACGTAATGAGGTCCAAAAAGGCTTTCACATTCGGCATGGTGTGATTGTGATCGGGCTCGGCAAGTGGGGAGAACTCACACCCACGAACCTTACCCAAGCGGTGCAGCAGGGTGTGATGGAGTATTGCGTGCAATTTTCCCAATGTTGTGGCTCAGCAGAATCATCACAAGAATTGTCTGGGCTCACCATTAATAGTCTTCTGATCGGATCCAACACGTCCGCGAACATTGCTGTGGAGGATTCGGTGAATGCGATCGTGCGCGGAGTGATTTTTGCCAATCGTGCACTCCTGGAACAGGACGGCACGTTTCCAAAAGTGGCACATATTCAGTTCATTGAGTTGTATATGGATGTAGCGGTTGATGCAGCAAAGGCCACGCATAGAGTTGCGAAGCGCATTGAGCGCGAGCTGCAGGCCGAGATTGATGTCACGCGTTGGTTAAAGAAGGGGAAGGGGGGCGAGACGAGGCTTGTGCCATCAAGCACGCGAGGCTATTGGCGTCGCTGGACAGTCACTGCCATACCTCATGCTCCAGCTCTCGTCCCTGGTAGTTTGCCTGTAGTGTTGCAAGACCGTCTACGAACGGTCTTGCAAGAAGAAAAAAGCCAAGACCCAAAAGTCTTGAGCGCCCTTCTCGATTTGGCCTTCAAAGAAGGTAGGGATAGGTCTCTCAATCTGCATACGTTGCGTTACCTTGCATTAGCGGATCGGGCTCGTGCCGAAGTCACTGTCCAGAATACTCAGCCGGATTTGATTGCTCGACTCATCAAGAGTGCAACCATCTCCACGGTGTTTAGGCGAGACATTGCGAAGACTCTCTTTAAACTATTGATTCCGCCAGATCTCAAGGACAACCTCCTTACACAAGATCGCGTCGTCTTTGTGCTTGATGATGTGACGGCAAACTATCCATGGGAACTTATGATCGATATTGACCAGCCTCTGTGCATTCGGATCGGAATGATTCGTCAGTTGGAAACCACTGATCATGTGGCACGTGTTCGAGACACCACCTCAAATGCTGTCTTTGTTGTCGGAGATCCTCTCACGCCATCTAACTATTCAGCGCTTCCCGGAGCTCAAAAAGAAGCGGAACTCGTCGGCTCATTGTTAAGGCCTGGGTATGCGGTTAATCACTCCAGTCAGCGTCTGGGATCTCTCGAGGTGATGAACCAGCTGTTTGCACAGCCGTATCGGATCATTCACATAGCTGGACATGGCTATTACAACGAGATAGACACCGACACTGCTGGCGCAAAGGCTGGTGTCGTACTCGACAACGGCCTGTTTCTCACGGCTACAGAAATCTCGATGCTAGATCCGATTCCGGAACTGGTGTTCTTAAACTGCTGCTACCTTGGGCAAATTAGCAGAACACTCAACGGCATATCCTACAATAAGATGGCTGCCAGCATTTCGCGCGAATTAATCAAGAAGGGCGTTCGAGCTGTGATAGCGGCAGGATGGCCTGTGCGGGATGATGCAGCTCTCTGTTTTGCGCACGTGTTCTATAAGAAGCTTCTAGAAAGCTGGACATTTGGCCAAGCCATAATGGAAGCGCGGAGACGGACTTGGGATCAGTTTCCGGACTCCAACACGTGGGGGGCGTATCAAGCGTATGGGGATCCGGATTTCCGCCTACGGCCCAATAATGGATCCCAGGAAAACAAGAGTGAGGACATGCCCGTGGCGGCAGAGGAAGTCTTCATAATCCTACAACAAATCTCCAGGGATATTGGTACATCATCCAAAGAAAAGATACAAGATAAACTTATCAAACTTGAAGAGAAATGTTCAGCAGATTGGTTGAAGCAGGGAAACATTCAAGATCAGTTTGGACGGGTCTATGCTGAGGCAGGTCTTTTTAAAGAAGCTATTGAACATTATAAGTATGCAGCAGAGGGTGAGGATCTGGAGAATTCCTCAACGCTTCGAGCGATTGAACAATGGATTAATCTTGAGGTGCGGTTTGGCAAGAATACTGGTGACAAGGCCAAGAT
>QIMB01000224.1 GCA_003233615.1 Nitrospirota bacterium | reverse complement strand
AGCTTCGCCTTATTCAAGTCTTGGTCCCATAGTATTCCGTCCATTTTCCAGCCGCTATCCATGTGTCGCCTGGCATTGAATTTGGCTTGGTGACGCCAACTACCCGAGGGTATGTTGGCAGATCCTGGAGAAACAGAGACTTTGGTCAGGCCGGGAATCCTAAAGCGGCTTTCCCGCACAAGTAGGTACCTTTCCGCAACAGCTACGAATACAGGGTTGCTTCCATAAGCATCGGCCCTCGTGGAAAGCGTCAGTTCATTTACGTTCAGTTCTAATATTTGCACTGGCGTACTCTTCGTCGCCGAGCGAGGCATCCCGGTCATCACGTAGACGTGGTCGTTGGCAATGCAGGCAGCTGTGAATTCAGGTCCGAGACGTCGGGAAGATAGGATCTTTTGTTTCGGGATGTCGATGACCGCTATTTCATGGTATCCCCTGTCGAAATGCCTGCGAATTGTCGGATTGGTATTCCCCCAGACCACAGCACGAGTGCCATCGGAAGACAAGGATATTTCACGAGCCAAAAATGGCAGCTCTAGCGAAGGGCGCTTGACCTCAATATCAATCGCTTGCTCAAGCAAGTATCTTTCGAACCGATGTTCGAGAATGGTTCTAGAAGAACCAATGTCTCGGTGGCTTGGCCCCCACCGTATTGCGTTGGACTCTAACGTCATGCCCTCTGGGGCAGACAGCAAACGGGTCTTCACCCGATCGTCAGATTCACTGAGACGAAGTGACAACTTCTGATTGAATTGAACAGCCATTTCTCCCGAAACCTTAACGGGAAGGAAAGGCTCGTCTGGAAGAGCCAGTTTTTCAATAGGAACAACCGCTAGGTGATCATCACAAAGTACAAGGATCCGGTTTGTCGAGGCGCTAAAAAAAAGTTTTTGCCTATCGGGATTTGTCTCCTGAGAAATCTTACGTCCACGACGATCTTTCTTATATTTCGGAGCAAAGGCTGGGGATAAAAACACTTCTGAAACGGTACGTCTATCGTTGAGTGAACCAATCTGCAAACTACCTTCCTGAAGGCCAATTGCCCAGGGTGTATTGCTCATGAAGCATCCCACGTTGAATTCAAAGTCTCCCAGGGCTTTCCCCGCGACGGCAGAGTAGAGTCGATTGGCTATAGTTACGTAGGCACCTGAAGGGTCCGGGATATTGACGCCATAGCTATTGGGCTTATAGCTGGTAGGCTTTAGAGTCACTCCACTTGTCATCACTTGAGACGAGGGTTGCTGTGAACCGTAGCGAGGAACAATGAGTCCGGCAGGCTCCCTTTTGCGATAAATTACTTTTCCATTCGGAGAGATCGCAAAGTTATCCCCTGGGGCCACCCATCCTTCATCTTTCATTTGAGCCATATTGAGACGACCGATATGGACATCCTGGTGGCCATCGAGAGAAGCGACGTAGTAGACATAGGGGTCGTTGGAGTCGGAGGCAGCTCGAAGTTGATGGATGTAAGTCGATTTGAGATAGACAGAATCAACGTAGCTACCATCCGCGGCATGAATGACATCAATTCTGTTGTCTTGCTGGCCGGCGATAAGAAAAAAGGTCGTCCTATCATGCTTTTTTGTCGTGATGAACTTTGGACGAGCCGGAGAGGGAACGGTAGCAATACGCTTGAATTCCTCACCTACGTGGTAGAGGCTGACTTGATTTTCGTCAATCTCAGCAACTAAAAGGTTGTCCGTTTTTTCATCATAAGCATACTGAAAACCGGGCCTTGAAAGCCGGTGAATCGTCACACTGTCTTTAGCGATTGCGCGGCCTTTGTCCTTTGGTTCGAATTCCTGCCATGGCACACCGTTTTGAGACGGCCGAACGGCCTGCTTCTCAGCAGAAAGCTCGAATTTTTCTTCTGTCCATTTTGTTGAAGAATCGCTGTCCTTTGACGATTCTGAATGCACGTCCCACTGAATCTCAGGTTCGACTTGTCTTTTGCTTGAGTCTGATTCAGAATTATCCTCAGGCTCCAATTGCGTAGGGCGTTCTCTCTTTGTAGATTCACTAGGGCGAAGCATCCATAGGATCGGGCCTCCGATCAAAAGGATCATCAGGAAAGATGTCGTGGCAGGCAAGGATGCAGATTTCAGCCATTTATTGTTGTCCTTTTCTGAACGGTTGAGGGCGTGGACTTGTTTTTTACCCATGAAAGTTTCGAGGTGATAGGACAATGGACAATCAAAAGAATAGGCAGAATGCTTCCGTCTTTGGAGGACTGTTCGTTGGGGCCCTATGTGGAATTCTAACACTTGTCGCTTTTTATCGCTACTTGCATAAAGATCCACTGACAATTCCTCATGAGCGAGCCAAAGCGAGTATTTTGAGCACTACGCCTTCTCACGAAATAGCTGAAACAGCCGTAGGTTCGCCAACTGCAGACAAGCAACCCTTGGTGCAATTCTCTCAGCCCCTAGAGGAGGAGTTCACTGCAAAACCGTCTGTAAAGAATGTCCTTTTCTCAGCGGAAGAGGTAAGGCAGTTACGTAGGAAATTAGGGCGGTTAGCACTTGCCTTGCTAAACTTTGAAAATGCATACCAGGCCCTACCTCCTGGAAGAGGAAAGAAGGTGAATTTTGGATTGTCCTGGCGTGTGTATCTGCTTCCCTATCTGGACCAGCTTCCCTTGTTCGAGCGATTCAACTTGACTGAACCTTGGGATAGTCCTCAAAATCGAGAGCTATTGCAACACATGCCGGAGGTTTATCGAACGTGTGCGGAGGCCAGTGCTTCAACACGCTTTATGGCAATCACTGGAGAGCAGACATTTTTTCATGAAAAACGCCCAATAGGGTTGCGTCACGCTCGCGATGGAGTCTCAAATTCCATGCTGCTGGTCCATGCAGGTGCCGGCGAGCCTGTGCCTTGGACAAAGCCTTCCGACATAATATTCGACAAGGAGAATCCAGTTGCTAGCTTAGGACTTGTGAATGGAAAGATAGAGTCTGTTCTAGCAGACGGTTCTCTACTATCTCTGCCTGGAAAGATTTCTGAGGAGACTCTGTTGGCTTTGGTCACAATTGCCGGAAACGAGATTGTTGATGGCCCTGGACTACGGCGAATACACGGTCTGAACGAATCTACTGACGGTTCCCTGCCTCTCAAGCAGAGGGCACACTTTGAAACTAAGGACCGTGAAACGAAGGACCGTTTGAAAATAATGGGGATGGCAATGCACAACTACGAATCGAAAAAGGGGTATTTTTCTCCTGCATCGGGCTTCCGAATGAGAGACGGCATCCCCAGTCCTCCCCTCAGTTGGCGAGTTCAGATTTTGCCTCTCTTACAGCAGTCTGCGTTATTCCAACGCTACGACGCGAACGAAGCCTGGAACGGAACTTCCAATAGAGAATTATTACAGTTCATGCCGGGGTATTTTCGTAGCAGCCATCAGACGAACACAAGTTCCACGCGTATTCAGGTTTTCACAGGTAAGGGAACTCTCTTTGATTCATCAATTTCTGCCGGAAATCCTAGGGCTCGCGTCCAAGGACCTAGGTTGCGGGAAATTTCCGATGGCACTTCCAATACCCTTATGATTATTGAAGCAGGTTCAGGAGTAGCTGTTCCTTGGACGGAGCCAAGAGATATTAAATTCGACTCAAAGCGACCATTAAATGGGATAGGCAGTATTAGCGCTAGCGGAATTCCGGTCGTCATGTTCGATGGCTCTACGAAAATCCTTTCAGCTGATATAGATCCATTGGTTTTCAAATCGCTGGTTCTGCCAAACGATGGAAAATAGAAACCTCATTGAATAGGTATACCGAATTAGCAAGAGGCTACTCGTCGTCGAATTGTGGGAAGGGAAGGAAAGATGGAGGAAAGATGGAGGGTCAGGTCTTGACAATTAACTTTTTGCAAGCCGCGGGGCTCATCCGATTCGCTTCTCCAATCTCGAAAGCAGGCGGTCCCACTCCTGGTCTTCCGTGCCGACGATGTCATCGGCTGTCGGGCGTTTTTTCAACTTTCTCCGCGCGGGCACATTCCGGTCTTCAGGTTGCTTGGCCAACGCGCCGCGCATTCGGTCTACCCAATCGCTGGCTCCCAAAAACATCCCGCCGACGGCCGACTTCAACGGAGGTGTCGGTGGATGCACGTACCGTGAGAGTTCCCAACCGTGCGATTCATCTTCGACGAGAATCGCCTGAACCGTCCTTGATAGAGTGAGCCGACGCGACACCGCCTCGCCATGCCGTGCCGTGCAGGGTAGATTGGAGAAGTTATGATTGCGCTAAATTGCCACTACGTACCTTAAAAAGAAAATGCGAACTCCATTTCACCACATCCACGGAGCTTCTGTCATGAAATATTTTGCCACCTTTCTCCTTTCTACCGTTGTCCTGCGCGGCAGCATGCAAGCCAAACCTACGGTATCACCTGAACAAGAGGCGATCGCTTCACAATCGTTGTTCAATGGTGAAAACCTCACTGGCTGGCACCTGGATGTGCCCGCCCTGGACAACCGGCCAGATGCCAACCAACCCTTTCTTGTCCGCGATGGAATGCTCGTGAGCCTCGGCAATCCTCGGGGGCACTTGATCACCGATGCCCAATACAAAAACTACCGACTTGTGGTCGAGTACCGCTTTGTTGCCGAGCCGGGCAACTGCGGTGTGTTGGTCCATGCGTCGACACCTCGGGCATACAGTAAGATGTTTCCCAAGTCGATTGAAGTACAAATGTACCACGGCCACGCGGGCGATTTCTGGTGCATCGTCGAAGACATTCGCGTGCCTGACATGGAAAAACGGCGCGGCCCCAAAGAAAA
>QIMB01000488.1 GCA_003233615.1 Nitrospirota bacterium | reverse complement strand
CGCTTTGGGCTTGAAGTCTGAAGGAAGTTAGCGCACTGTCACTGAAATCCACGCGTGCCGCCCGGTCAGGGTTGTCAGAGTTTGGATGTTCTCCAAAAAAAATGTAAACCAGATTCCTCGTATGACTCATCCTCGTAAGACCATCTGTGTGGTTCGCAATCTTCGCCGATTGCTGGCGATTATTTTGGTCGCGCCGGTTCTCGCGTTGGCAGAGGAAGTGAAACTGCCGTCAGCGCACTTTCACGGATCTGTTGGGGTACCTGTGCCAAATGTGAACTTGCCCCCGACCATTCCGGCTGACGAGGGTAAGCTGACCATTTACGCCGACTTCGAAAAGGCCAAGGAAGGGAAAGTGCCGCTTTATCTTGTGAATCGTACTGGTGAACAGATAATGTTTCCCTCTCAGGATCGAGACATTTATTTGAAGCTAGAGCGAAGATTGTCGGACGGACGCTGGGAGCGAGTCCAATTCCATCAAGATAGTTGGTGCGGCAACAGCTACTCCACAATCAAGTTAGCTCCGGGCAGTCATTTCGCGTTTTCTGGATATCTCCCCACAAAGGGAACTAAAGCACGGGTGCGTTTTAGGAGCTACGGCTCCATTTCCTTGGTTTCCAATGAAGGCGAGGGCTTCTTTCTAGAAGAGGACAGGTTAGCAGCAGGTCTTGACCAGATGGCTCTGCGGGAGTTGCCTAATTCACTTCAAATCTACTTCAAATTTGATCCGGACAAACCGCAACGGGCGGGGAACACAATCTCAGATGAGACGTTCCTGAGTGCGCTTCGCCTCGTCAGCTCCTATCGTGAAAATCGCTACGTACGTAGGACGGCGGAAGCGTTTCTCGGTGCCACGAAAGAGACGGATTCGAACTCACCCAAGGTCGCCGCAGCTATTCGCGATATTCTAGGCAGGAAATGGCCAGCAGAAGCGGAGGCTGACTTGCTTTTTAAGGCTGCGTTCGAGGAATTACCCGATCATCCCATTCCAGCGTGGGCGGTGTTGAACGAGTTATTACGAGAGGGAATTGATCCGAGCACGGGGGATGAAGCTCAGTTTGGCCGTAGCGTGGCGGAGGAATTGGAGAAGGCGCTGTATCGGGACAACGCCAGCGAGATAGTGGAAGTTGCCCGCCTCATTGGATCGCCACGGTTTGCGGGCGAGCATTATGACGATGCCTTTTTGAAGAAGTGGATTCGTTCACCACACGACGTTCTGGTTCGAGAGTGCGCCAACGCTCTCAGTCGGCGGAAAAAATTTGACGAGTTGGCCGAGATTGGATCTGAACTCGAACCAAACGCACAATTGATCCTTCTGCGTGCTCTAGCTAGCAGCGGATCACCCGAATTAGGCACTAGCAGTTCGCGCAATCCGCGCTCCAAGATCGAACGCCACTTTTGGATTAGTTGTGCCAGTGAGCAACCCATTCAGTCCGTATCAGCCCTCTATTACATTGGAATTAGGGGCGACTACAACAGGTTCAATCTTACCCTACACGAACCACTGAGAGAGTTTCTGATACGGGAAGCCAATACCCCTAGCGATGAAATCGATGGGTGGAAATTAGGTAAGGTAGTGGCATTTGTGGGAAATTGGAAGCGCAAGGAGGACGTCTCGTTGTTCCAATCCCTACTCGAGCATCCAGCCTATCAGCGCAGCGAGGGAACAAAAAGCACTCGTCCTGGCGTCCGGTTGGAGTTCCGGCGTTATCGCGTAAGAGTAGAAGCGCGGCGGATACTGATCGGGATGGGAGAGTCGGTTCCCGAGGGCATTGTTCTCAAAGAGGAACGAGTAATTCCATGACAACACCAAGCAGGGACGAACAAGGCGGTGGACTCAACGCGTTACCGCACGTGAGTCACCTTGAACGTTCGCCGAAACTTAATCTAGTGCAGTCAGCAATGCTGGATGCCTACAACTCAATTATATACCGCTGATCAAGCAAAGCTCAAACGATGAAGATAGAACAAATGCGTGATAAGGTCGGACCTTGGATTCCTGCGCTCTTTTGTGCGGGATTGGCTGTCATCGTGACTATCGGAAATCTTTGGACAGCTATGTTTGCGGGTTCAGATAGCGGAGTAACTTCAGTATTCATTATATTCATGCCCATGTGCTTCTTTTTCGTTGGCGTATACCTCATCAAACTCAAGAACGAGAATGCTGAACTGCGCGAACGGCTGGACGCGATAGATCATCCATCCGATGAGGCTGCTGCCGACTCAGTAGACCAACCGAAACATGTGAAAGCAGCGAACAAGACGCTCCACACCAAGCACTGAGCCGCCTCGTTGTTAAAAATCCAAATGACTTTAACCATCAACTCTTTCGTTCAATCTCGCCGCCAGCTCAGTGCTGGGTGAGCTCGACCGTTCTGTAATAAAATATGAAAATCGCAATACTTTTCGCTTTGTTAGTGAATTCAGCGATAGCCTATGCGGATGTTCCAGTAGTGCCCGAATCTGTCTCGCCTGATGGCAAAATCCATGCGGTGATGGACGTGGATCGAGATCCGAAAATTTCTCCAGAGTGGAAAGGCGATAGTTTTCCGCAGATTGAGATCACCGAGAAGGCCACTGGAAGGGTTTTGGTATCGATCAGTTACTTTGGTGCGGTAGGCGATGATGCGCGTCCACTTCGCGAGCACGTCAAAGTGAGTTGGCGTCCCGATTCGAAGGCATTCGGGATTACGATCAATGACAGGTTCTATTCGTCGTGCACAGTTTACGCACGTAACAAAAAAGGGAAGTTTGTTTCAGTTCGGCTACCAACAAATTATGAGGAAATGACTGGATTTCCTACACCAGATGTTGAGTTCCTTCGCCCCCGAGGAAGAGATACAGTTGTAGGATGGGACAAAGATGGTCGATTAATTTATAGTATATTTCTCGTTCCCCTGCCATCCTTTACGGGAAATGATCCTTTACGTCACCGCGTCTACTTTGAAGTGTCCTCTGACAAGATGAAACTTGTGAAGGTTGATCATGAAGAAGGAAAATGGAGGGGTGGCAATTGGATACCAAGCAATGCAGAACAAGGCGGATCTGGGCAGCCCGCTACCGCCGAGTAGTCGATATTTATGATAACTTTGATCTTAACCCCTTCATCGAAGCGCGCTCCAGTCCTTTGATGTTCTGCAAAAAAATGAAGCGCATCGCTATTCTCGGTTTCTTTCTGTTGCTTGCGCCAAACGCGTTCAGCAAAGACGATAAAAAAATTGCTCCCAAGGGGCTTTCGGAGCATGTTCAGGGGCTTGTTTCCTCGTATGATATTGTCACTAAGTATGAGCATCCGCTCTCTTATCTCCGCTCCCTGAAGGTCAAGGACACCTCTGTGATTCTTAATGGATGGTCGCGGTATCAACTCGCCAGAACCCTCTTGGATGTCCACCACCTTTGTCAGGCACTAAGTCACCAAGGATACAATATCATAAGTGACAAGTGTTCTGTTCTAAAACTTGCGCAGACGAATTTTAAGGGATTCGAGCGGTGTAAGGGTGAAGGTGGTTATTGGACTGTTAAATGGGCAAAGTTTTTTGAGACTAATCAGGTGCGATGGGGTGTCGATTCCACGTTCGATAACCAAACCAAGGCAGAACAAACCACTACTCGGCTTCAGCCGAAATCTAAATAAAATTTTCAACCCTAGCTCGCTGCCAGTAGCGGGTTTCCTGTGCTCGGCGTTCGCTGGAAATACTACCGATGTATCTGCGCTTCCAGACAAAGTCACCTGATCCCCAATCTGGAAGGCCCACCGGAATTTTAGTTGCGGCGCACCAGTTACGCGACAGCAATAGGGTGTCCATTGACGATGAAGCGTGGTTGCGCGACTATCTCTCATATTTCAATATGCATCTCAGGATCCCCGCATGCTTGAAAGACCTCGAGCACCGGCGAGCGATCAGTTGGTTCAAGGAAGGAAGCAAGATGATTGACAGGGTATGGATCCTCAAAGTGTTCTTGGAGGAGAAGGATATTTTTATCGATGTGATCACTACTCGCGAGCCAGGTATAGTGGTCTATGAGGATGGTCATCAGATCGTCGCGAAGCCAAAGCGCAAAAAAGCGAACAAGACGGCGTAGCTAATCCTCTGTCCGTTTTCAGTTGTCAGCCCATTTTAACTTTGATACATTATCCACCAAGGCAATCTCTGCTCCCGCAGAGGATCCGATCCATGGTGATGACTAACAAATATGAGGAGTTAATCAACGACCCGATGTCAAGATTGACACAGGAGGGAAGCTAGGGCATTGTCCCTGCGATCCGCGCTCGCAGCTAGATCGTGGTAGGTTCTCTTCAAGCGTTAGGTGAAAATCAAAATGGGAACACGTTACACAGAGATTTCAGGAAAAAACAAAAAGTTCATTGCTGATCAAAAACTATTTTTCGTTGGCACGGCAACGACTGATAGCCGCGTGAATATTTCTCCAAAGGGTATGGATTCATTCCGAGTCGTTGATTCAAATCGAGTTATTTGGTTGAATGTGACTGGCAGTGGAAATGAAACATCCGCTCACGTTCAAGAAAATCCACGGATGACCATCATGTTCGCGGCATTTGATGGAAAACCACTAATTTTAAGACTCTATGGTTACGCTAAAGTCATTCATCAAAATGACAATGAATGGAACGATTTGTATTCTCTATTTGACCCGATTTCTGGTGCTAGGCAGATATTTGATATGGAGGTCGATCTAGTTCAAAATTCATGTGGCATGGCAGTCCCATATTATGATTTCGTAGGTGACCGTGAATTGTTGAGCGATTGGGCAACTAAGCAAGGTGAGGAAGG
>QIMB01000205.1 GCA_003233615.1 Nitrospirota bacterium | reverse complement strand
ATCTCACCTGCCGCCACCTTCCACCATTTTTTATTTATCGGCATAAAGTGGTCTGGTCTCATATTGAAATTGTTTCCACTATTCCAGAAATTTTGCACCCCGCAGTACGAGAAGGTCTGCAATGGATGGGCTTCGATGATGACGCTGGATTGGAAATTCATCATCAAGGAGACTTGCCTGCTCGTTCGGGGATGGGTTCCAGTTCATCTTTTGCTGTCGGGTTTCTTAAATGTCTGTCAGCGTTAAAGGGGCAGATGATTTCTAAGCATGAATTGGCGTTAAAAGCCATTGAATTGGAACAACACATTCTGGGTGAGACCGTAGGTTCTCAAGATCAAGTGGCAGCGGCATACGGGGGATTCAATATCATTCAATTTTCTTCCAGCGGGGATATTCGGGTTCAACCGTTGACTGTGGCACCGGAACGATTAAGGGAGCTGGAAGCGAATTTAATGTTGTTTTATACAGGAACCAGTCGTTTGGCTGCGCAGATTGGGGCAGATGTCGTTAACCAAATGGGGGTATGTCAATCGGTCTTACAACGGATGAGAGAAATGGTGGACGAAGCGATTGGAATATTAAACGGCCAGGCTTCCATGAACGATTTCGGTTATCTCCTGGACGAGAATTGGAGATTGAAGCGTCAATTAAGTGGTTTGATTAGCAATGCACAAATAGACAATATTTATCAACGGGCGATCGACGCGGGGGCATTGGGAGGGAAGCTTCTTGGGGCCGGTGGGTCAGGCTTCATGCTGTTTTTTGTTCCTCTTGTCGATCAGGACTATGTGAAGGCGGCCCTTCCCGAATACCTGCATGTGCCTGTGAAATTCGAAAAAGATGGGTGTAGCGTGATTCATTATAACGTTGATCCGCAAGATATGCGGTGCGGGGAAGGTGATGCAAAAAACATGAAATTGCTCACCACGCCAAGGCGACATGCCACGCAAGACATTCATATTAGCAAAGTTCAGCTCTAAACGAATTCGAGTTCACTATCGTGCAGGATAACCAACCCATATGTAGTGAGACGGTTTTTAAGACGCCTTGGTTTTCTGTTCAACAAGAGCAATTCGCTAATCGACCAGAACTCCAGGATCAGCCCTATTTTTCTATAACCTGTTCCGATGCTGTTTTGGTGCTAGCCAGAACTGTGGATAGTCAATGGATATTAGTGAAACAGTTTCGACCGGCCATGCGAGAATCTACGCTGGAATTTCCAGCAGGTTCCATTGATTCGAATGAATCTCCACTGGAAGCCGCTGCACGGGAGTTGTTTGAGGAAACGGGATATGTTTGTCGATCACTCCAGCCCATGGGTATGGGCCGAATCATGGCCAGTCGTCATCCGGCGCGTGGATATGCATTTTTTGGAGATAACGCCTACCGAGATGGTGAATTTCAGTCTTTAGATCATACTGAAGTCGTCTTGGCAACTACTTCAGAATTGAAAGAGTTAGTCCAGGAAGGGCAATTTCAACAATTAGCCGGTTTGGCGTTATTCGTTCTTGCAGAATGGAATCTTCAAGAGAAAATAATGAGGGAAATGTGAATACGACTTTGCTTGAGTGGAAAGCGGCTTTCTTGCGCAATCATATCCTGAAAACTGCCTTGCATGCTGGGAAGGGGCATGTGGCTCCAGCCTTATCTTGGGTAGAAATCGCCGTGACATTGTTTTATGGAGGGCACTTACATTTTCGAGCGAATGAACCTCGTTGGGAAGAACGAGACCGATTTATCCTTAGCAAGGGGCATGGATGTTTGACACTGTATGCCATGCTCGCTGATCTGGGGTTTATACCAATGTCCGAATTGTTGACGTTCGTCAAAGATGGAAGTCGGCTTGCCGGACATCCGGATCCCGATATTCCAGGCGTAGAAGTTCTATCGGGATCTCTCGGGCATGGTCTTGGAATTGGTGCTGGATATTGTTTTGGGGCACGGTTAGATCAGGCGGATTGGAAAACGTTTGTGTTGCTAGGGGATGGAGAATGTCAAGAGGGATCGGTTTGGGAGGCTGCAGCATTTGCAAGTCATCATCGGTTGAAGAATTTACTTGCCATTGTCGATCGTAATCGATTGGGAGCCACGGATTTTACCGAGGGAGTTTTGCAGTTGGAACCTTTGGCGGATCGATGGAAGGCCTTTGGATGGGAAGTGTGCACAGTCGATGGCCATTCATTTGAGGAGTTGGCGAAGGCATTTGCCTCCTTCCGGTTGGAACAGCATGATCGTCCGGTGGTCATTCTTGCTAATACGACAAAGGGCAAAGGGTTGGATTTTATGGAGGATGCTCCAACTTGGCACCATCGATTGCCAATAGGACCACAGGCAGATAACGCCCTAGAATTTTTACATAATCAAGAGTGCCAATTGGCCCAATTCATTCAGAAGTAGAAAAGAAAACATCATGCAAGATTTTCGAGATGCCGCATTTCATGCCATTCGGCAGGTCCTCAGAATCGATAAAAGGGTCATGGTATTAACGAACGATATGGGTGCGATGGGTTTAGACGTGCTTCGAGAGGAATATCCAGACCATGTGCTCAATATGGGTATTGCCGAACAAAATCTGATGAGCGTAGCTGCGGGATTGGCTCAAACGGGCAGAGTAGTTTTTGTCTATGGGATTTCTTCCCATATGACTCTTCGATGTCTTGAACAATTCAGGTTGGACGTCTGTGCCATGAAATTACCGGTCATCTTATTAGGGGTTGGAAGTGGATTGGCCTATGGTGCGGATGGGCCGACTCATCATGCAATCAATGATTTGGGTGCGATGGGAAGTATCCCGGGATTAAGCATTCTGAATCCAGCTGATGCCTCATCAACATTCGCTCTGGTTGATTGGGCTTATAGACAAAGAGGACCGGCTTATGTGCGGCTGGACAAAGACGCGCATCAACCTCTTTACGATTCTTGTCTTTTTGATTGGGAACATGGATTTTCCACTCTTCGAAGAGGGGCTGACCTTGCCCTAGTGAGTACCGGGATGCTGGTGCATCGGGCTGTTCAGGTGGCAGATGTTCTTGCATCGGAAGGAATACAGGCTTCCGTAATAGATGTGTTTCGCATTGCTCCTATGAATACAGAGGGTATCCGGAGGGCTTTGCAGTATATTCCTTTGATGGTGTCTTTTGAAGAACATGCTGGTCCTGGTGGTCTTGGAAGTCGAATGGCAGAACTGATTGTGGATACTGAATTGCCCATTCGATGCCATCGACTGATGCTTCCTGAAAGATTTTTTCTCGGGGCTGCAACTCGTCAATGGATTCATGAACAATGCGGTTTAAGTCTAGAAAATATTTGCCAGACCGTGAGGGGGTTGATTGAAAATCCAATTGTATCCAGCCCCTTGAAAAATATGGCTATGACAGGTCGCTGTGAGGAATGAGGAGCGATGTCGAAAATCCTTCCACGAAAATTGAATGAACAAGCATTAACCTTGCCCGCCATTGGTCAAGGGACAATGGGAATTGGTGGGTATTACGAAAAGGATTCCAGTCGAGATCTGGAATGGATAGCCGGTTTACGGCGGGGAATCGATTTAGGATTAACGTTGATTGATACAGCGGAAGTGTATGGGGCCGGTCATTCAGAAGAACTGGTTGGAGCGGCGATCAAGGGTAACCGCGAGAAAGTTTTACTATCCACGAAATTTTCGGCAGAACATTCACAGACTTCGCAGGTTATCACGGCAGCAGAGCAAAGTCTTCGACGATTGGGTACCGACTACATTGATTTCTATCAACCTCATTGGCCCAATCCATCTGTTCCTTTTGAAGAAACAGCAGAAGCTCTGGAAATTCTCGTGCAATCAGGAAAAGTCCGCTTTGTGGGATTGAGCAATTTTTCCTATAAAGAAGCGCAGCAGGCTAGAGCTATTCTGGATCCCATACCTGTTCCTATGGTGCAACAGGAATACAATTTGATCGATCGCACAATCGAAGATCGCATCTTGCCTGAGTGTCGAAACACAAAGGCATTTGTGTTGGCCTATAGCCCCTTGTTGCAAGGGAAACTGGTTCCCAAGGATGAACGAAGAGTCATTCTAGAATTGCTAGCCAAAAAATATGAACGGACGGTGAGCCAGATTATTCTTGCATGGTTGTTGCGAGATGACTCTGTGGTGATGATTCCAAAAGGAACCACTTCTTCTCATTTAGAAGAATTAGCAATGGTCAAAGAAATTTCTTTGGAGCTTGCGGATATCCAACAAATTTCTCAACATTATGAGCCTCGAATTTTCCAAGTCCCACTATCCAAAATTCGTATCCAAGGTGGGGGATATCGAACTCTGCAGGAAGCACAGGCCAATTGTCTGGGTGTGAACCCCAGTCCTGAACAATTAGCTCAATCGATTTTGGATGGCAAGATGCTTAAGCCAATCAAAATCAAAAAGATTGCGGCTACTGATGGCTATGTCCTCACGGAAGGAAAGATCAGATTTTGGGCTTGGGCGCTTGCCTATGACATTCATTCGAGCATTCCTGCTTTTGTAGAACAATGCTCTGAAGTTCGGGACATTGAAACACTATCTGATAGAAGAGAAGGTGCAACATTTAAATCCTTGCAACAGTCCTTAAGAGATTCAGTCGTTGCCTGAGGGATATAGGTATGAAGTCTATGAATGAATCTAATTTGGCTTTAGATACGTATGCGAGCCAAGAGGAAATGGCCAGTCGAGAAATGTTGTGCTCGAATCATCTCCAATTCCTCAGGAACAATTACTTTCAAATTTGGGGTTATTTCTTGAATCTAAAAATTTGGCGCGTCTTCTTTTTCTGAATCATGTGTATCAACATATTATTGATGTTCAAGGCGTCATTATGGAATTTGGAACTCGATGGGGGCAAAACCTTGGCGTCCTATCCGCATTGCGAGGCATTTATGAGCCATTTAATCGCCATAGAAAAATTATTGGGTTTGATTCCTTTTCAGGATTCCCGTCTGTGTCTCAACAGGATGGAAAGAAATGGCAAGAGGGACATTTAGCGGTGACGGAAGGGTACGCCGCGTATTTGGAAAAGGTCTTACATGTGCATGAACAGATGAATCCTCTTGGGCACATTAAAAAGTTTGAGCTTTGCCCGGGTGATGCCACGTGTGAAGTTCCATGCTACCTAACCGGTCATCCTGAAACCATTGTGGCCTTGGCCTACTTTGATTTTGATTTATACGAACCTACCAAGGCCTGTTTAGAGGCGATTCGTCCACGTCTCACTAAAGGGAGCGTCTTAGTGTTTGACGAATTAAACGATCCTGACTCACCCGGTGAGACCACTGCACTCATGGAAG
>QIMB01000204.1 GCA_003233615.1 Nitrospirota bacterium | reverse complement strand
TTTCCAGATAGTCCTTTAGATGCCGCACCGTATAATCAAAATTACAGGTGACGAGAATGGGTGAAGATTGGTCTGGGTTACCGATTTCCACGGATTCAGGTTCGCACGGAAATCGGACAAATCGAAAAAGGGTTTGATAGATATCTTTAATCCAGCCAATCATTTTTTAATTTCTAAAAGAATGAACGTGCCCAACATAAATGATTTGGAGTTAACTATTTTCATGCCCGCTTCCCGAACATCATCATCAAAATTGGAAATCGCATTGGTTGTGGTTTGAGTGACAACCCACGTAAGAAGCCGCATGGGCAACCTGAAGGCATAGTACAAACATTTGGCGAGGATTTTTTCTGGAATAATTTCATCGCCAATAAGAACTGTCCCCCCATTTTTTAACACTCTTTTAATCTGCTTCAAGACATGAATCCGTTCCGCGCGAGTCAGTTCACTGAAAGCAAGAGTGCTCAAAATAATATCGAATGATTCATCTTCTAAATGCTCATCCAGGTTGCCAAGGCTTATATTTAGGAAGTTTGCCGATGGCGAATTTTTCTTTGCCACAGCAAGCATGCCGCTATTGGCATCCACGCCCGTCACCACGGCTCCTCGCTCGATACACATTTGCGCCAAAGTTCCGGTCCCACAGCCCAGATCGAGCACGTGATTTCCGGAATGAGTGTGTTCGGCGATTTGCCTCTTAATTTTCGTCAACGTTCCCAGGGTCAAAAGGCTCATCCCTACATCGTAACGTTCAGGGCGGGATTCAAGAATCTTCATGTACACAAACGACATAACAAAATACCTTCACCAAGTATTCATCATTTTAAAGACTAGGGTGGCTGTAAACTTGACCACCCAAATCACTGACCCTAAGCCTATTTCAAGGTAATAACGGAATAGATTTACGCCGTGATATTGTTTTTATGCTCTACATAAAATTCTTTCATCTCCTTGTTGGCCGATACCGTAGTTGCAAGGTTTGCCAGGAAAGAATCAATTTCTTTACAGTTGAGTGTGGCCAGAATGTGGTTATCGCTCACTTCGGTGAACGTACGCATTCCAGTGCAACCCAAGGACATGCCAAATGGCGATGTATCCAAGGTGGTTGGAATCACCGCGCACGCCGGACGGCCCAACGCCATGGATTGCATGCTGTCGGACCATTTGCAACATCCCAACACCTCGTTATAGATCATCGCCTGTGAAGGTTGTAACCACATCAGAATCAATTGAGGTTCCACTGGAAAATCTTTTAACGGTCCATACACCACCCCGGCTTTTTTCTCTTTAATGGTTGGGATGTGTGCTGGCTCATCTTCTGACAGGTAAGAGCATTCACACATTTTTTTCACCAACCCACCCAGTTGTTCCTGTACCTCTTTGGGCATCTCGAATCCCAACACCATGGCTCCTATCGGACAGTTATAATGCTTCTGGGCCGATGCATAGAACGTTTTTTTCTCTGCGATGCGCCAAAAGGTACAGAACGAGGGAAATTCTCCTTCGATAGAATCCACTCCCTGTGGTTGCTCATCAACCAGGGCCATCGCTACCGGGGCAATATCAAGCCCAAATGCTGAGGTGATCTCCTGATCAGTTTTTACATTGTTCATGTTTGCCTCCAAAATCTAGGGTTTTAAAGAGTGGGTAATTCCTATCTCACCAGTGAAATTTATGGTTTAGGTCGACGGGTTCTTATTCAGCGTCTTTTCTCGTCTTTTGTTAATTCGCTCGCGATAATTGCCTTCCATCAACTCTTGGCAGAAAGAAACTTTCCCCAAACTATTTCTGTGAACAACCAGAGAGTCACGGTCCCGACTACGATCGAAAGGCCTATCCAATTCCATCCATTCTCACCAAGGCTTACGATGTGGAAGCCATGAAGTATCGTCATGAAGGCCACCAGCAGGAAAAATGGGCCGGTGAAAGACCAGTGGGTCCGCCCACACCGCGTTGCATTGGCGAGGCACGCGACACCTTTCCACACGAGGGCTCCGGTCCACATGATGGTTCTGATGGATGGGTCCATAAAAATTCCAATAATCAGGATGACACCAGGCAATCCCCATGCGAATGCATAGGCGCGAGAATCACTCACCCAATCTTTTGATTCACAAGATTCGATCTTTGGCATTGGCGGTAAACTCTAGATTTCTCTACATATCCGTTACTTCTGTTACTATGGTAATACCTGTAGTCACTACAGATGCAAGAGGTTTTTTTAGGGAGGACAATGATGTTGATAGGAACCCTTTCTCAACGGACGGGCTGTCATATTGAAACGATCCGGTATTACGAGCGCATTAAGCTCTTACCGAAACCGCCGCGCACCGAAGGGGGACACCGCCTCTATGACCGAGAGCAAGTCAAACGATTGGTGTTTATCCGGCGCAGTCGAGAATTGGGGTTTTCCCTTGAGGAGATTCGTACCTTGCTACGACTGGTGGATGGCAAGCGGTATACGTGTCTGGAAGTCAAAACAATTACAGAAACCCATTTGGAAGATGTGAAAAGGAAAATCACTGATTTACGGCGACTTCAAAAAACACTCGCCGCCATTTCCGGCCAATGCGAAGGTGGATTGGTACCGGATTGTCCTATTATCGACACGTTGTTTTCAGAATAACTTTGATCACGTAATCTCAAATTGACGCTTCGTGTTTGAAGGGTACCGTGTGAGAACCCGCTTGGCGAGTATTGCTTCTCTCTCCTTGCGAACCCACCTTCCCGCCTTCTGAACTCAAAAACACGGGCCTTCAGATGATTTTTCCAGAAGTCTTATCATGCCCTTATGCTAAAAATTTGACTCCGTACTACGGTACGGAGTGTATATTCCTAATTAAGAGGTACTTATGAACACAAGGACGATCAGCAAAGTTGCCAAAAAAGCCGGAGTTGGAGTGGAAACGGTGCGCTTTTACGAAAGAAAAGGCTTGATCACTCAGCCACCAAGATCATCCACCGGCGGATATCGGGTATATCCGGCCGACACGGCAGGGCAAATTCGTTTTATCCGGCAGGCCCAAGAGCTTGGGTTCTCTCTTCGGGAGATAGAAGAACTGCTGTCATTGAGAACGGACCCTGCGACCGATTGCGCCGATGTGCGTGAACGAGCACAGACCAAACTCACCGAGGTGACCCGCAAGATCGCCCAAATGAGGAAAATTCAAGCAGCTCTTAAACAACTCATTGCAGCCTGTCCTGGGCAAGGCGCACTGCAAGTGTGCTCAATCATTGAAGCCATAGAAGTCCCTGAAAAGCCTAGCGCTATGCCGAAACAAAAAAGGAGGTAACGCCATGACGAACAAACGCACAGTAGAAATTTTCAGTGCCGGATGTCCGGTGTGCAAAGATGTGATTTCGCTGGTCGACCGCTTGACCTGTTCATCCTGTGACATCACCGTCATGGACATGAACACCCTGGAGGTAGAAAAAAAGGCCAGAGCATTGGGTATTCGGTCCGTTCCTGCCGTGGTGATTGACGGTCGGCTTGCTGATTGCTGTGCCAACAACATTAATGAGGACGCCCTTACAGCCGCCGGTGTGGGGCAACCTCTGGGTACCTGAGCTATCATCGCAACCTCTTCCGGAGAAAGAAACATGTCCTATCACTCACAAACCACGTCGGTCACGAAAAGCTTGGGAAGCGTTTTTTTAGCTCTGATCCTTGGGGTAACGGTCGCCGGGGCGCAAGAGGGGAAGCCCGTCTACAAGGTCTATGTTGATGGTCTTTCCTGCCCTTTTTGCACCTATGGCATAGAAAAAAAGTTCAGCAAAGTTCAAGGGGTTGAAACAATCGATATTGACCTTAAGACGGGTACGACTGTGATCACCATGGCGGCGGGAACAACGCTCGATGAAACAACCGCCAGGGAAACCGTGGAGGCTGCAGGCTTCACTCTTCGTGATTTCGAAGAAGTCCAGGTGACTCCCAAAAAATAAAACGAGGAGATACTAGAATATGGGTTCGTAAAATATGGATCTGGGAAAAAGGATCATGTGGAAATTAGGGTTAGCCTTCACATTATGTTTATTGATGGAAGTAGACATCGTCTTTGGTGCGCCGATTACGTTCAATACGGCATTGCCCGTCGCCGAAGGTGAATTTATATTCCGAGAACAATTTGTTTTTGATCAGTCTGGCGACGACCCCAGTGGAACGGACCGGGATCGTGAGGTATTTGCCGCTGTATCGGTCCTTGGATACGGGATCACCAGCGACTTAGCACTTTTCGGAGCTCTCCCCTATGTGGATAAAAGCCTGAAAGTTACCTCAATGGGCAGGCGCCGCACCCAGGATACACATGGCATAGGCGATATGACCCTATTCGGTCGGTATACGATTTTTCAAAACAACATTCAGGGACGCACCTTTCGTGTTGCGCCTTTTGCGGGTGTGGAGCTTCCGACCGGGGAGGATGATGAAACTGATGGACTAGGCCGTCTTCCCGCTAGCGTCCAGGCAGGATCAGGGTCCGCAGACCCATTCGGCGGCCTTGTGGTGACGTATCAAACGCTCGATTTGGAAGTAGATGCCCAGGCCAGTTACAAAGTGAATACCGAGGCCAATAATTTTGAGTTTGGTGATGTCGCCCGCTTTGACGCTTCTCTACAATATCGCCTCTGGCCCCGCAGTTTGCAAAGCGGTGTTCCTGGTTTCTTATATGGTGTCTTAGAAGAAAATCTTATTCACCAGAATAAAAACCAGAATCATGGGGTCAATGACTCCAATTCCGGTGGCACCACGTTGTTTCTTGTGCCTGGCCTGCAATACGTCACCAGGCGTTGGATTGTAGAAGGTGGAGTACAAATCCCTGT
>QIMB01000072.1 GCA_003233615.1 Nitrospirota bacterium | reverse complement strand
TATCTTGCCAACTATTATTTTGATGAAGCGACCGGGAATGAGCAGAAGGCGCTGAAAACCCGCCGTCGCATGATGGACGAATACAACCTCTATACCACCCCGGAGCATGACTACCCCATCCGTCAGTTCCACCATAAAGAAACACGCATCGACAATGCTGTGGGTTACCAAAAAACAGCCTTGGTCTTTCACATGCTCAGGCGGGAACTTGGTGATGCTGCATTTTTCAAAGGTATTCGACACATCATCGTGGAGGGAACAGGGCAACATTTTGAATGGCAAGATCTCACACGAGTATTCTCAGAGGTCGCGGGACAGGATCTGACAACCTTCTTCCAACAATGGGTGGAGCAAGCAGGCGCGCCATCAGTCACATTGCATAACTTGTCGGTTCAACCAGATGCGCAACAACCAGGTCATAGCATTATCTCTGGAACGATTCTTCAACAACATGTGACCTTCAACTTCTCACTTCCCATCCAGGTCACCTTCCAGGATGGCTCAACATTTCGTTCAAGGCTCACACTGAATCAAGCCAGCCAATCCTTCACCTTACATGTTCCTGGTATAGCCACATCCATCACCCTTGACCCGGAGCACCATTGGCTCCTGCGTCTCCAACGCAAACAATTATCTCCAATGTTGAATGCCTGGGACACTGCCACTCGTCGCATTCTCGTTCAGGCCAAAACAGCTTCAAAGGATGAAGAAGACAGCCTCAAGCCTCTCATGCGGCGAATTCAAGGACAGGCTGATATTGAAATGCGACAACATGACTCACCAAATCTCACTGAAGAGGCTTCATACCTGATTATCGGCACTCCAGCTCGCCAACTCTTGGAGTCGAAAACCTTACAGGATTGTAAAGAAAATATTCAGCTAGAGTCAGGCCGCACGACCATTCTCAAGCAGTCATTCGAAGGACCGGACATGGCCTTTCTCATCAACTGTCCTCATCCACACTTCTCGAATCACACGGTCTCACTCTTCTTCGGTCTTTCGCCAAAAGCTATCGCGCCCGTCTCTCGCCTACTCTTCTATTACGGATGGGATAGTTATGTAGTCTTCGAGAAAGGGAAGGTTGTTGCCCGCGGGATGTTTCAGCCAGTACACTCTGCTCGTCAATTCACCATCCCAGCACCATAAGCAATTCGCATATTAATACCGTATAACGCTCTTTGATCATTTCCCCTCCTTTGTAAGGAGGGGCTAGGGGAGGTAGAGATAACAGCATGGCTTGGAAATTTAGAACGAATAATCTCGCAGCATGGGCAATTGGCGCCGTCCTGCTCACCCTCTGCAGCCCTGTATGGGCAGCGGAATCGGCCACACAACCAGCGGCACCGCAAAAATCTATTGCTGAACCGCATCTCGCGAATATCACTCAATTAACGTTTTCGGGGAAAAATGCAGAAGCCTATTTCTCCCCGGACGGATACAAACTGGTGTATCAATCCACATTAGAACCCGATAAAAAAACACTACGGTCTTGTTATCAAATCTATACCATGAATCTTAATGGCTCGAACGTCCGCCGAGTCAGTACAGGCCTGGGCGGCACGACCTGTAGTTATTATTTCCCGGGAAGTCGACGCGTCTTATTTTCTTCCACCCACTTTGTCGGAACACAATGTCCACCGAAACTTCCCCGAACAGAACATTATCGCTGGGCACTCGACAACTATGACATTTTTTCTATGAATGTGGCCGGAACTGATTTGCAACGTTTAACGTCAGCGCCAGGCTATGATGCGGAGGCCACCATTGCCCCGAACGGAAGGTCTGTGGTGTTTACCTCTGTCCGTGATGGCGACTTGGATATCTATTCCATGGATATCGATGGACGACACATCACACGATTAACCAAAGAAGTGGGCTACGATGGCGGAGCATTTTATTCTCCAGACAGTAAACGCATTGTCTATCGTGCTCATCATCCTCAAGCCGAAGACGAGATCAAGGCATATCAAGATTTATTGGCACAGAATCAAGTCGAGCCTTCGAATTTAGAAATCTTTATCATGAATGCCGATGGCTCGAAAAAAACCCAAATAACGGACAATGGACGATCAAATTTTGCGCCATTTTTTTTCCCAGACGGCAAGCGCATCATCTACTCTTCCAATATAGCGACACCAGCAGATCATCAAGGTCGTCCATCATTTCATATCCATGTCATTGGTGATGATGGCTCAACGCCTGAACAGATTACCTTCAACGGTAACTTTAATAGTTTCCCGATGTTCTCTCCTGATGGCAAACAACTTGTATGGTCCTCCGACCGCAATACAACCGCCAAAGGAGCATTCAACATTTTCATAGCCGATTGGATCCCCTAAGTTGACCCTCGCCCCTGGTGGAGAGGGCAGGGTGAGGGAGAAGACTAAGGAATATTCACAGATACGAATCCATTGTGACCAATCAACCGTCCTCTCCTCCTTCATCTGTTCTGGCCAAACACGCTTCCAACTCAATCATCGGTCTCTCACTCATTCTTTTCATCGTGCTGTTTGTCGCCATCGGACAAATAGACCACTCCACCCTGGACATCGTACACAGCTTCACAGACCCGCTGATTGATCACATTGGTGACACCGGAAACATACTGGGAAAAGGCCTCACCTTAGTCCTTATTGCATTAACGATTGGAGCAATAGGACTTTGGAGCAATTCAGAACGTTGGAAATTTGCTGGGTTCCACTCGTTACTCGCGCATGGCATCAGCGCGCTCATCACCCAAATCCTTAAACACAGCCTAAGCCGACCCCGTCCACGGATAATGGACACTACCCAATGGGAAGTCGGCCCTACTCTGGAAAGCGGTCTGGATTCCTTTCCCTCCGGCCATACCTCCGGGTCATTTTCGATGGCCATGGTGCTTTCCTATTATTTCCCGAAAGGGAAAATTGTCTGGTTTGGACTCGCTAGTTTTAATACCCTCTGCCGAATCATCAAAGGCTCGCACTTTCCCACAGATGTGTTGGGAGGAATGATTATCGGAATCGGAAGCGGACTGGTCTTGGTTTATGCCCGCAACACCTGGAAAGAAGAAACCACGCATGTTTTGGCCAAAGGTGTACCATGGCTCATGACAGCTGTTGGCCTATTATGGATTTTCGTTCCTCATCCGGGCATCGACCTGGAGCCACATGCATCGCTGTTTATCGGTCTTGTTTTGACAATGGTGGGATTGGGCCTTCGCTTCTGGCGGATCCGAGAATGCACAACTCAACATTCACCTCCTCACTCAAAAGTTCCAACGTGGCCTCAACTACTAATGGGCCTCGGCCTCGCCACAAGCACAGGCAGTCTCGTTATTGTGGGATCGAGTGTGTTGGCAGGAATCATCTGGTGGCTGAGAACACAGTCTAAGCAATTATCTCAATCTGAAAACCGCAACAATTTTATCTTTAGCCTAAGTCCCTTCGTCACCGAAGCGGCTTTGGGAATAGGAATGCTTCTCCTTGCTCTCCTAACTTTTTCCATCCGTTCCCTATAGCTCTCATCTGTATATGATGTCCATTTTTTAGGATCATACAGAAATTATGGTTCGAGCCTTACAGCTTCCTCATTCTGAATTGTCATGCTGAGCAGCGCGAAGCATCTGGCTGAGCCATGGCTGGTTGGGCTGGGCCAAGATCCTTCGACTTCGACGAGCTCCGCTCTGGATGACAAGATGAGGAACGGAGCCTCTGAGGCCCTGAGCAATATCGAAGAGCTCGAACCATATATTCAGTATGATCCCTTTTTTGACTAAGGAGGCCAGCAGCGCGCACCTCAGGTAGAAGAATAACCTCCTGAGATGCGCACATGTTCCCACTGTCTCAAGCCACGGGTTGGATCACGACTCGCCAGTTATTAAGTTTCCCAACATCCTGGCCAACGTGATCAGCAACCTTCAACCCCCAAGTCCCATGTATCGACTCGCCCTCCAGATTCCCAAGAGTCGGGGTAGTGGCTGACGTATAGATCTCATCCACATTATCAGCAGATCCACCAGTCTGACTGCGAAGGAACACTTCTGTGCCAGATGGTGACAGCAAACTGACTCGCAGATCGCCGATGTACGTATGCGTAATATTGACCGATACCTCCACATGAGCCACCTGACCCTGGGCATTTGTCACAAGATTGCGCTGGATGCCAGTCGCATCATTATCCGGAATGTGAGTGCCTGGCGCTTCTTCCAGTAACACTTGCCCCCTTGGTTGCCCACTGGTTGCAAACTCTAGCCCCCAACGATTCAACACCCCGACATCGGCAGCTGCAAGATCTTGAACATCTAAACGCCAATCACCCAAAGTACTCTGGCCATGGAGAGTGGCGAGAATCTGTAAATCAGCCTCATCGTAGGTTCGCTGAAGATGATCCGCACTTCCACCTTGATTTCTTTCATGTACACGAATTTCTTCCCCGCCTGGAGCGGTCAAAGTCACTCGCAGATCACCTCGGTACGTGTGCGTGATGTCCAGCATCACCTTGACCCCAGCAATCACGCCCTCCTGATTAATAGTGATGGTGTCGGATATTCCAGCCACGAGGTTATCTGGAATACTGAGCCCTGGCGATGAATCTTTTTTGATCGGTTCTTGGCCATCATCATCTTGGAACAACTTCGCTCGGAACCGCACGGTAGAACTAGGCGCAGTGATCTCGAATATTTCAAGGTTAGAAGCCGTGCCATCCCACCACTTGCTACTCGGAATCGTTGAGTCCGCAAAACGGTTGTTGACCCGACCAAAGAGGTCGGTCGAATCCCCGAGATGATGTCGTGTGGTTTCTAACCGAAATTCTGCATCCGCTTGTTCTAATGAAAGCTCATAATGTTGCCCCGGTGTCATTTGTTCATTGCTG
>QIMB01000430.1 GCA_003233615.1 Nitrospirota bacterium | reverse complement strand
GTCAGACTAATATACGCTTTAATCTTCGGTTCGACCTGGCTGATTCGAAGTAGATAGGCCCGGGCAATTTCTCCAGCGGTGATGTCCCCACTGGTAAATTTATCCTGCAACTCTTTAAGCGTGAGTTTAAACAAGGCCATGAAACACGAATACCCTTACACGTGAGAGAGAATATGCGAGCACAGACATATCAAGGCCGAATCGCATTGTGTTCATCAACCTGAATGATTTTGGGGATATGGCGTTTGGCCTCATCATCATTAAAAAATTCATAACAAAAAATAATGACCAGATCGCCCGTCACACCTTTTCGTGCAGTGGGGCCGTTGAGAATAATTTCCCCTTTGCCTCGCGTACCAGGAAGCGCGTACGTCGAGAAGCGTTCTCCATTATTGAGATTAGAGACCATCACCATTTCATAGGGCAAAATGCCCGCCTGGTCCATCAACTCTTCATCAATGGTCATACTGCCTTCATACTCAAGATTGGATTCTGTCACAGTCGCCCGATGAATTTTGCAGCGTAATAATTGTCGATACATATGCATGTCCTAATTTTACCTAAATTGAGCGATTATGTATGGCGATCTGCACCAATCCCTTGTGCGCCAGCGTTTTTGAAAAGCCTCGACAGACCAACCGGGTCTGTCTGCGTTTTTCAAATCCCCTGTCATCCCAAGGTCTTGGCACATCTCATCCCTACAAATCGCTCAACTTAGGTATTAAATGCCCATAAATAATGTGCACAAACCTCGCAAGCTAGCTATTTCCCTATGATTTTTGGCACTACAAAAAATCCTTCACTCGTCTCAGGAGCATTACTCAACGCCTGTTCTTGAGACAGCCCTTTTCGTGGCACATCCTCTCGTAAGAATGACTCATGTTCAGCCACCGAGGTTGTTGGGGGAATCCCTTCGGTCGACACCTCTTGTAATTGTTCAACAAAGGTCAAAATCTGGCTAAGTTGTTCCCCAAACAGCGTCTTTTCTGAGTCCGTCAAATCAAGCCTGGCTAATTTTGCGACGTGTTCAACTTCGTTGGAAGAAATATGTGCCATAACGATTCTCAGAAACTTAGAGAGTGTACGGGAATGCGCCGTGAGAATGTCCGTGGAATTGCCTAGGTCGTATGCATATTTTTACCATGAATTTCTCTTGAAAAGCTACCTTATGGGGGATAGACGCACATAGAAAGAGAACAACTCTTCTTCTTGCTGTAAGAATCAGGATGTCGTGGCGAAATATCCCTCATCAGCAAAACTCACATACCTTCCATCTCCAATGACCACATGATCCAATACACGAATTCCTAGGATCTCTCCCGCAGCCATCAGTCGTTGCGTGAGCGCATGATCTTCCTCGCTAGGCTGCGGATCACCACTGGGATGATTATGCACGAAAATAATCGCTGCGGCTGATTCCCGCACGGCAAGGTTAAACACTTCCCGGGGATGAACAATGCTGACGGTCAAACTTCCTTGTGATACGGTAAAATCCCGAATGACGACATGCTTAGCATCCAAGAGAATGGCTTTAAAGACTTCATACCGAAGATCTCGCAATAAGGGATAATAATGTTCAAAAATATGCTGACTACCTTGTATGCGCTGGCCCTCAGTTAATGGCGTGGCCAAGGCCCGCTTCCCCAACTCAATCGCTGCTAAAATTTGTGCCGCTTTGGCAGGACCTATCCCTGAAACCGCACAAAGTTCTTCTACGCTCCGATTCGCCAGACCTCGCAGTCCCTCCAATTGGGTTAAGACATCCATTGCGACGTCGACAGCTGAGGAATCCGCCCGCCCGGTCCTAAGAAGAATCGCGACTAATTGAGCATCTGAGAGCCTTTGAGGGCCATGAGCAAACAACAGCTCTCGTGGCCGTTCTTGCTCAGGCCACGATTGAATTCCGTTTTTTGCCAGCACCATTGTTTAGACGTCCATTTCTGCTATACACCGTACCTCTTCACACTATACGCAGCCAATTTTCATTCCGTCAAAACACAGAAGAACATCTTTCGCATGTATCCTACAAGCCTAATTGTTGAGATTTCTCCAGCTATGGTATCGTCGTAGTCTCTATGGAATTGTCATCTATTCGCATTATTGCCGGATCCTTAAAAGGGCGAACCATTCCGACCTTACAGGGACAAGGCATTCGTCCAACGTCGCTCAGAGCTCGGGAAGCCTTATTTTCCATTCTCAGCTCCACTATCTTGGGAGCATGCGTAGCTGATGTGTGTGCTGGCAGTGGGGCAATTGGGTTGGAAGCCCTTAGCCGCGGCGCGCAGAAAGTGGTCTTTGTCGACCAGCATGCCGATGCAGGCCGGACACTTGAAAAAACTCTTGCCCAATTCAAAATGGCATCGCAAGGTCGGGTAATCATTCAGGACGTCGCACTCGCCATCCAAAACCCATATTTGGTAGAATGGAGTCCGTTTGATATCCTCTATATTGATCCGCCCTATCAATTCGAACACAATCATCTCCTCCTCACACAGATCGAGAATGCAAACCTGGTGGCCAAGAATGGACATGTGATTTATGAACATTTCTCAAAACGATCACCACCAACGACCATTGGAACGTGGAGACTTACCCGGACGGCAAAGTATGGTGATACAGGATTGAGCTTTTACCGACCACACGCACAACACGAAAGTGTGGCACAGGAAGAATCGTGAATCATGACCATTGGCATTTATCCAGGGACCTTTGACCCTATTACACGAGGCCATGCGGACGTGATTGCCCGCAGCCTTCATGTCGTTCAACAAGTCATCGTAGCCGTCGCGCCGAATCCTCGCAAAGCCCCGTTGTTTGATCTCAAGGACCGCGTCGAATTAGCAAAGATTGCCACTCAGGGTATTACTGGCGTTGTGGTTGAACCATTTGATGGCTTGCTCGTGGAGTACGTGCGGCGACGAGGGGCTCAAGCGATTATTCGAGGTCTTCGAGCAGTGTCTGACTTTGAGCATGAATTCCAGATGGCATTATTGAATCGAAAACTCGACAAGGACTTGGAGACCATGTTTCTCATGGCCAGCGAAGAATTTTCATACCTGACTTCGAGTATGGTGAAAGAAGTGGCATCGGTTGGTGGCCCTCTCCATGACTTTTTACATCCGGAAGTTGCCGAACGTCTCAAAGCCCAATTACGAAGGAGGCAATCATGAACCTGGCGTCTCGCACCACACGCATTACTCCCTCGCCAACCTTACAATTATCAGCCACGGTCAAATCCTTGGTCGCTCAAGGGCAACGGGTGTTTGACTTTACTGCTGGTGAGCCGTCGTTTGATTCGCCAGATGAGGCCAAACACGCTGCGATCACGGCTATCCAAGCAGGGTTTACTAAATATACTGCGGTCACCGGCATTGATGAATTGAAAGATGCCATCATCGAAAAATTGCAACGTGATCAGGGGCTCACCTATTCTCGCTCACAAATTGTCGTGTCGTGCGGTGCGAAACATACACTTTTCAATTTGGCCCTGGCCCTCTTTGAAGCTGGAGATGAAGTGATTATTCCAGCCCCCTACTGGGTGTCATATCCTGAGCAAATTCTCCTCGCAGACGCCACGCCGGTGTTTCTCCAGACCTCCGAAGCCAAGAACTTTACGATTGATCTTGCTGCGTTGAAGGGAATCATCACCGAACGGACCAAGGCCATCATCCTGAATTCTCCATGCAATCCCACGGGAAGCATGTATAACAGAGAGACGCTTGAAGACATCGCGGCTCTCGCACTTCAGCACAACCTGCTCGTGATTTCTGATGAAATTTATGAGCGTATGGTCTATGACGAGCACCGACATTATTCTATTGCGACAGTCCATCCCGACATGATGGACCACACGATCATTGTCAATGGTGTTTCGAAAACCTATTCCATGACTGGCTGGCGTATCGGCTATGCAGCGGGTCCTGAACGCATTCTCAAGGCTATGGGGAATATTCAAAGCCAGAGCACGTCTAATCCAACATCAATTGCACAAAAAGCTGCAGTAGGAGCGTTGAACGGAGGAACGCAATTTATTAACCACATGGTCAAAGAATTAGGCATGCGACGCCAAGCCATCGTCGAAGGCTTGAACCAGATTTCTGGTATCCATTGCCCTATGCCGGCTGGGGCCTTTTATGCATTTCCCAATGTGTCGGATTTATGTGGACGTCGTTTTGAGGGAAAGGTCCTTTCAACCCCCTTAGATCTGGCGAACTTCTTTCTGAATGAGGCAAAAGTGGCCTGTATTCCCGGCGAACCATTTGGAACGGATTCCCATCTCAGATTTTCCTATACAGGGCCATTGTCTGTCATTGAGGAAGGCCTTCACCATCTCGCTCAGGCCATTGCACGACTCGAGTAAGCGAGATGGAATGCCAGGATGATGCGTCAATGACAATGGTTGTTGCAGTTGACTTTGAGAAAAAATAGCTTATCTATAGTCACTCGTATGGTTTCGTGAAATGTTGCTTGTCGTTGTTATAGTTGTTATCGAGGAGGTCACCAGTGCCGATTTACGAATATGAATGTACTAGTTGTCAAAAACGGTTTGAGATTCAACAAAAAATGACCGATTCCTCGCTCCAAACCTGTGACCAATTGGGCTGTGAAGAAGGGAAACCCGTCAACAAAATTATTTCCGCCCCGGCTATCATGTTTAAAGGGACTGGATGGTATGTGACCGACTATTCGGATAAGCTCAAAGATCCCAATGCCAAGCCTGAGAATAAAGGGGAAAAGACGGACGTGAAAAGCTCAGATGCGAAATCTGACAACAAAGAAAGTTCAGAAAAAACAACCAGCGGAGACAGTTCATCAAGCAGTACTACGAGCACGTCGTCATCAAGTTCATCGGACTCATC
>QIMB01000214.1 GCA_003233615.1 Nitrospirota bacterium | reverse complement strand
CAGATGATCCATATCGTTGTGGCGGAAGACTCGCAGCGTGGCCTGGCTTAAGCGGCAGCCATCAATGAGGCTGGCATGGCACAAACGGTCGGCCAAAATGAGTCCACCGCTTTTGACCAGATGCGGGATGACGCCTACATTGGCGGCATACCCAGAAGAAAAGGTGAGTGCGGCCTCTGTGTGTGTGAATTGGGCCAAGGTCAATTCTAGGTTGTGGTGCGGAGTCAGGGTGCCAGAAATTAATCGAGAAGCCCCGGCGCCCACGCCAAATTGCTCAATAGCCTGTTGCGCCGCCTGTTTCAGATGGGCATGATTCGCCAACCCTAAATAGTCATTTGAAGAGAATAGGAGAGTGGGTTCCCCATTCAAGGACATAATTGGACTGCACGGTGAGTCGATGACCGATAATTCTCGGAGAAGATGGTCTTGGGCGAGTTGTTGAAGAATGGTCTTCCACATCAAAAAGTCTCCATTTGAGGATTTGGGTGACTTCAAGGGGTTTCCTCCCCTATATTTCGTAATTGCACAAATCCTGTTACAATAGTTGTTGACTTAAAAAAAACAGCCATAATTACCATTACGTATTTATTTTTGAGGGATTTTGTCGATGCGGGACAATATGTCCTCGTGTGGCATACGTATCAGACGAAACTGCTCTTATTTGACCGATTTCTAAGGACGTCCGTATTCTTGGCGTATTGTATAACCGTCTTTTAATCAAAAGGTGAATGCTATGCAACTGACTGGCGCAGAAATTTTTCTCGAATCATTAAAATGTGAAGGCGTGGATACGCTTTTTGCGTTGCCAGGTGGCGTGGTCTTGAAAATTTTTGATGTGTTGCATCAACAAAAAGATATTCGAGTGATTTTGACCCGTCATGAGCAAGCGGCGGGGCACATGGCGGAAGGATATGCCAAAGCGACAGGAAAACCCGGTGTGGCCTTAATCACATCTGGTCCGGGGATGACCAATGTCATTACGGCGTTAGCTGATGCATACATGGATTCTATGCCAATTGTGTGTTTTGCCGGACAAGTATCCACACAGTTGATTGGGAACGATGCCTTTCAGGAAGCTGATAATCATGGGTTGAGCCGTCCTTGCACCAAGTACAATTTTTTAGTCAAAGATGTCAACGATTTAGCGCAGACGATTAAAGAAGCATTTTATATTGCGACAACAGGAAGACCCGGACCCGTATTAGTTGACATTCCCAAAGATATTTCAATGGATAAAGGTGAGTTTCATTATCCGAAATCCGTGGCAATTCGTGGCTATAGTCCGACCTATGATGGGAGCAAATGGAAGATTAAGCAGGCGGCTGATGCCATCATGAAATCAAAACGACCGATTCTCTATATTGGTGGCGGGGTAGTACATTCTGGAGCTGCGGCCGAAGTGAAAGAGCTCGCGGAAATGACGCATATTCCCGTAGATATGACATTGATGGCGTTAGGCTCATTCCCGGGGAATCATCCATTGTCGCTGGGGATGTTAGGGATGCATGGAACCTATGTGGCGAATATGGCCATGCATTACTCTGACCTGGTGATAGCGGTTGGTGCACGGTTTGATGATCGGGTCACGGGAAAAGTTGCGGAGTTCTGCCCTACCGCAAAAGTTATTCACATTGATATTGATCCCACGTCGATTCGAAAAAATGTGCATGTGGACATTCCTATCGTTGGCGATTGTAAACGGGTGTTGACCGAGTTGAATAATATTTTACGAGCAACAGTGAATGGGAATCAAAAGGACCAGCGGAAGCCGTGGTGGGACCAGCTTTCGGCCTGGCAGCGTGAGCATCCCCTGGCGTATACCCAAGAACCTGAAGCGCAAATTAAACCGCAATATCTGATTGACCGGTTGTATGAATTGACTGCTGACCGTGATCCAGTCTTGTCCACGGATGTCGGCCAGCATCAAATGTGGGCTGCACAATATTTCAAACTCAAAAATCCACGGACCTTCTTGACGTCAGGGGGATTGGGGACGATGGGGTATGGATTCCCGGCTGCCATGGGTGCCCAAGCGGCATTCCCGAATCGATTGGTTCTGTGTATTTCGGGGGATGGCAGTTTTCAGATGAATACACAAGAGTTAGCAACAGCCGTCATTGAGAAATTGCCCGTCAAAATATTTGTGATTAATAACCGATTTCATGGCATGGTTCGTCAATGGCAGGACTTATTTTACGAAGGACGGTATGCCTCCAGTTATCTAGGCAATGTGCCGGACTTTGTGAAACTCGCTGAAGCGCTGCAGGCGTTCGTATTGACAAGGTGGGGGATGTGGATGCCGGCATTCAAGAAGCCCTATCCATTGATCGACCAGTGGTTGTTGATATTCCAGTCTATCAATATGAAAATTGCTATCCCATGATTCCCGCTGGAGGGAGTAACCACGAAATGCTGTTAGGCGATCCTGCAGATTTAAAGAAACCCACATCCACACATCGCAAGGCTGTTCAAGCAGATTCTGATACTGTGCTGACAGCGTAGGCGCATGAGGAAACATGGAACATATTATTTCGTTAACAGTAGAAAATAAATTTGGCGCGTTATCTCGCGTGGCTGGTCTGTTCAGTGGACGAGGGTTTAATATTGAAAGCCTTTCCGTGGCTCCCACGTTGGATCCGTCTGTGTCGATGATGACGATCGCATTATTGAACAGATTATGAAGCAGTTGAATAAACTCATTGATGTGATTAAGGTGGTTGATATTAGCGAAAGTGAGTTTGTGGAACGCGAAACTGCATTGATCAAAGTGCATACTCGTCCAGAGGATCGCGCGGAAGCGCTACGTATTGCGGATATTTTTCGAGCCAGTGTTCTGGATTCTTCTCCGACAAGTTATACTATTGAAGTGACGGGGGATGTGAGAAAGGTCCAAGCCATGATTCATTTACTCCAACCGCTTGGTATTAAAGAATTGGTGCGGACTGGCCGGATTGCTATCGGACGAGATCCCACACGCCCCGCACAAGCCCAACCCCGACCGCTTGCGAAAGCGAACTAATCAGATCGACCGCATCGGTCTTGAGCACATAGGCGTTCTGGCCATGTTCCGTGGTTGGGCCTAGCGATATTATCTTATTTTCTATCGAGGAGTGCCGTATGAAAATTTCTTATGAAAAAGATGTCGATCAACAAAGCTTGGCAAAAAAAACTGTGGCCGTCATCGGGTTTGGAAGTCAGGGCCATGCCCATGCCCTTAATATGCGAGATAGCGGCATTCAAGTGGTTGTGGGCTGTCGTGCAGGTGCTTCATGGAATAAAGCCGAGGCAGCTGGTTTAAAGGTCATGCCTGTGGCGGATGCCGTCAAAGGGGCTGATGTGGTCATGATCCTTGCGCCGGATGAACGACAAGCGGATATCTATAATACTCACATTGCCCCGAATATTAAGAAAGGGGCGTATTTGGCCTTTGGCCATGGCTTCAATATTCATTTTGGGCAAATCCAACCGGATGCACAGATCAATGTGTTTATGGTGGCGCCAAAAGGGCCCGGTCATCTCGTTCGTTCCGAATACACGAAAGGGACCGGGGTGCCATGTTTGCTGGCTATTCATCAAGATCCAAGTGGCGATACGGTAAAAGTCGGGCTGGCCTATGCCAGTGCGATTGGTGGCGCCCGTGCTGGTGTGATTGAGACATCTTTCCGGGAAGAAACAGAAACTGATTTGTTTGGTGAGCAGGCGGTGCTGTGCGGGGGGGTGACGTCTCTGATCCAGGCTGGCTTTGAAACATTAGTTGAAGCGGGTTATGCCCCGGAGATGGCGTACTTTGAATGTTTGCACGAAGTGAAACTGATTGTGGATTTGATCTATCAAGGTGGCATTGCCAATATGCGCTACTCGATTAGTACAACGGCGAAGTATGGGGATGTGACGCGCGGACCACGCATTGTGACAAGTGAAACCAAACAAGAGATGAAACGTATTCTCGAGGAAATCCAAAGTGGGCAATTTGCCAGAGAATGGGTATTGGAAAATCAAGCTAATCGCCCGGTGTATAACGCGCTCCTGAAAAGGGGCGAAGACCATCCGATTGAAGAAGTTGGTGCGCGATTACGCGGCATGATGCCATGGTTAAAAAAAGACCAACTCGTGGATAAGCAGAAAAATTAATGAAATATCTCATACATGGCTGATCGGGCAAAAGGTATCCCCGTCGCCACAGAAGGTATCCCCTTCATTCTAATCGGGGGTATTCTCACCCTGGGTGTGTGGGCAATGGGAGGGGTGTGGTCGACCTGCGTTCTCGGGTCCCTGACTCTTTTTACAGCGTGGTTTTTCAGGAACCCTGCCCGAACGATTCCTCCAGGGGAGGATGTGATTGTTTCCCCGGGTGATGGGACCGTTGTCGCGATAGAATCAGAGTACGAAGATCGGTATTTGAAAGAGCAAAGTGTTCGCATTAGTATTTTTCTCAATGTGTTTGATGTCCACATTAATAGAATGCCAATTGGTGGAACTGTGCATGATATGGTCTACCAATCGGGAAAATTTATGATGGCTAATCAACCCGAGGCATCGAGTGGAAATGAGCAAAATGCCCTGATGCTGTGTCGGCCTGATGGTGTCAAAGTATTGTGTGTACAAATTGCCGGGCTCATTGCCAGACGCATCGTGTCGTGGGTGGTGCCTGGTGAACAGGTAGAAAAAGGCGAACGATTTGGACTCATTCGGTTTGGTTCCCGGATGGATGTGTATGTGCCTCACACGAGTATTCTTCGAGTGCAGGTTGGGGACAAAGTACATGGTGGATCATCGATATTAGCGGAGGTGCCATGCGTAGAACCTTCATGAAACAACCACGAAGACGGCGAGTGGTTTCCCTTATTCCCAATATCCTGACGACAGGAAATTTATTTAGCGGGCTTGCGTCGATTCTTTTTGTCTTTGAAGGAAACTTTGAGGCTGCAGCCATAGCGGTGTTAGTAGCGATCGTCTTTGATGTCTTGGATGGCACGACCGCGCGACTGATGAAAAGTACGAGTGATTTTGGATTGCAATACGATTCATTAGGCGATCTCGTGTCTTTCGGCGTGGCCCCGGGGTTACTGGTGTATGTCTGGGCGCTCAGTGGGCCGAAAATGTTGGGGGCCGCTGTCATGTTTGCTTTTGTGGCCTGTGGGGCGCTCCGCTTAGCCCGACATAATGTGTTAGCCATGAACAATACAGAAGAGAAAGCCTTTACGGGACTGCCGATTCCTGGTGCGGCTGGCGTTGTCGCCACGTTGGTGATCTTTGATCATTATGTGATCGCGCTGGGGGAAAAGGTGAAGCCGATTTTCGCCATTGTGCTGACGCTCGTGTTAGCGTTTCTGATGGTGAGCACAGTGCGCTATCGCAGCCTGAAGGACTTGAAAACGCAAGAGCGTCACCATTTTAATTATTTAGTCTATGCGGTGCTGATTCTCATGGCTGTGTTGGCGTATCCCCAGGCCATGTTGTTTGTGGTGTTTACGGTCTATGTACTTTCCGGAGTTGTCGAGCAAGGGTGGAAATTTCTTGTTGGCACAACAGGGGAGAAAGCAAAAGTTGATGTGCCATCGGACGAACTTCCTAAATAGCCAATGTGAGGCAACGATTCAACGTTCCTATGGTTTGCGGTGCGCCAGGATGGCAGACAACAACAGTATGTAGAGTTGTTGTCCTGAGCCTTTCGGCAAAGCTCAGGACAGGCTCCGCTTCGTGGAGTCGAAGGATCTAGCTGAACCACTTCGACTGTGCTCAGGGCAAGTATGGACTGGTTGGGCTAGGCACACATCCTTCGTTTCACTCAGGATGATGTGACGTTGCTTAGGAGATGGATCGGCTGAACGCTGAAGGGGTTGAAGAACCAAGCATGCGTCATCATTCAATTCTTCGAGGATGATGAGTCATAGGCTTCAGCCTAAATCCCGAAATAGTAACGAATATGAGAAGGCAATCAATGAGACAGTGTAGGAACATTCAGCGTGGAGGGTTCCAATCATGACACGCATGATTCGGATCTTTGATACGACGTTGCGAGATGGAGAGCAATCTCCAGGCGCCAGCATGAACATCGAAGAAAAACTCCTTGTGGCGAAGCAATTAGCTCGCTTGAATGTGGATATTATTGAAGCAGGGTTTGCGTTTAGCTCGCCCGGAGATTTTGACGCGATTCATCGCATTGCCCAAGAAGTCGAAGGCCCGATGATCTGTAGCTTAGCCCGAGCCAAGCCTGAAGATATTGATCGGGCATGGGAAGCGCTTCAAGGTGCACCGAAATGCCGTATTCATACATTTTTATCATCGTCTGACATTCATCTGAAGCATCAGTTTCGGATGACTCGCGACGAAGCTCTCACGCGAGCTGTTGAGATGGTTCGCCATGCACGAAGCTATGTCACCGATGTTGAATATTCTCCTATGGATGCCACTCGATCGGATCTGTCGTATCTGTGTGAAGTGGTCGAGGCGGTTGTCGAAGCAGGAGCGAGCACGGTGAACATTCCCGACACGGTGGGGTACACGACTCCGCAAGAGTTTGGGGAGCTTATTCGGACATTGTGTGAACGGATTCGAGACAAGGGTGCGATTATCTCTGTGCATTGTCATAATGATTTGGGTTTAGCCGTGGCAAATTCTATGGCGGCCATTCATGCCGGTGCAGGGCAAGTCGAATGTACGGTCAATGGGATTGGCGAACGGGCGGGTAATGCCTCATTGGAAGAGATTGCTATGGGGCTGCGCACGCGCAAGGATTTTTACCAAGCAGACACTCAGATTCATACCGAGGAAATTTCTAAATCGAGTCGCTTGGTGAGTAATATCACAGGGATGGTGGTGCAGCCCAATAAGGCGATTGTGGGGGCGAATGCGTTTGCCCATACTTCCGGGATCCATCAAGATGGTCTGCTCAAGGATAAAAATACCTATGAAATCATGAACCCACAGTCGATCGGCTTGACCGAAAGTCGCTCAGTGATGGGGAAATTGTCCGGACGTCATGCTTTTCGGGAGGAGCTGTCGAAGTTGGGCTATACGCTGTCTGATCAGGAGCTGCAGGAGGCGTTTGAACGATTCAAGCGTTTAGCGGATCAGAAAAAGGAATTGTTTGAAGAAGATTTGGAAGCCATTGTGAATAGAGCCGCAACCAAGGTTCCTGAACGCTTTTCCTTAAAAGGCTTACAGGTGAAAAGTGGGTTCAACGAACCTCCATCGGCTACGGTAGAATTGCTGATGAATGGGCAATTGGCCAGTCAAACTGGAACGGGAGATGGACCCGTGGATGCCGTCTATCGGACGATTGCCACGTTGACTGAAACCAAAAGTCATCTGCGGGCCTACATTGTGAAAGCCATCACAGGTGGGACCGATGCGCAGGGTGAGGTGTCAGTCCGGGTTGAGGAAAATGGAGCTGTCGTCACAGGTCATGGATCGGATACGGATATTATCATGGCGTCTGCGTCTGCACAAGCCTACCTCAATGCGCTGAATAAATTAGCTGATTTAGTGGAACGGCATGCCAGAGCTGAACAAAAAATTGGGTTGTGTTAACGAGGAATTCAGTTTCACAAAATTGCTGGTGTAGCCAACGTCCCACCGTTCTCTTTATTATCTAAGCTCGGAATTTTTATTGAGGTGTATGATTATTCGAGATCGTGCAGAATGATCTAAACATTTTTTTGATTCTTGTGTGGTGGAGGCGTGATGAGTACACGAATTGCGGTGTTACCCGGTGACGGCATTGGCTCTGAAATCATGCCCCAAGCAGTTCGGGTTCTTGAGATCATTGGACAGGCTTGTGGACGAACCTTTGAGCTGACATCGGCACAAGTCGGGGGCGCGGCTATTGATGCAACGGGATTTCCCTTACCCGTGGAAACGTTAGATTTGGCAAAATCTAGTGATGCTGTGCTCTTAGGCGCTGTCGGAGGACCGAAATGGGAAGGGTTGGAATATGAACGGCGACCTGAGCGAGCCTTGTTGGGATTGCGTGAACAACTCGGTCTCTTTGCCAATCTTCGACCGGCGAAAATACATGCCCCTTTGATTGGGGCATCCAGCTTAAAGCCGGAGATCATTGATGGGATTGATGTTCTCGTGGTTCGAGAGTTGACGGGAGGAATTTATTTTGGCACTCCAAAAGGCATTGAAAAAACATCCACTGGGTTTCGCGGGTTTAATACGGAAGTCTATACGACTGAAGAAATTCGTCGAATTGCGAAAGTTGCCTTTGAAGCAGCAAAAAAACGTCGAGGATTAGTCCATTCCATTGATAAAGCCAATGTCTTAGAGTCGTCCGAGCTGTGGAGGCGGGAAGTCATCAAAGTGCATGAGAATTTCTCAGATGTGGAACTACGACATATGTATGTGGACAATTGTGCGATGCAATTGGTTCGCTATCCCAAACAGTTTGATGTCATTGTCACCACGAATTTGTTCGGTGATATTTTAAGTGATGAAGCCGCCATGCTGACCGGATCGATTGGGATGTTGCCTTCAGCCAGCATGGGTGCCACCGTTGGCATGTTTGAGCCGATTCATGGCAGCGCTCCTGATATTGCGGGAAAAAACATGGCGAATCCTATTGGCATGATTGCCTCGGTGGCTATGATGTTAACCTATGCCTGGAATTTGTCTGAGGAAGCGCAATTGATCGACACGGCGATCGAGAAGACACTTGAAGAGGGATTTCGCACCAAAGATATTGAAGGCCCTGGGACCACTCTCCTGGGCACCCAGGAAATGGGTGATCAAATTGTGAAACAATTGAAAGCACTTGTGGCATGATGGAGCAATGTCCTAAGGGTCTGTTGTCGACGGTGGCGGGTAGCGGAGAACCCGGCCATGAAGGCGATGGGACTTTGGCCATCACCGCACGGTTGAATGAACCGAAAAACCTCTGTTTTGATGCGGAGGGGAATCTCTTTATTGCTGATTCAGAAAACCATCTTATTCGTCGAGTCATGCGGTCAACAGGGCTGATCGAAACGGTCGCAGGATTTGCGCAGCAATCCAGTGTGGAAAGTCCTCCTCCTGTGGTCAAGGAGGAGCCGGAAGAGGAGATAGATCCTTTGGCTGACATTGAGGATATCCCGGGGCGTGCTTATACTCAATCGCCTGATCTGAGTGGGACGGTTCGGTATATTGCAGGACAAGGCATGGTGAGGGATCGTTTTACTGGAGATGGTGGTGTAGCGACCCAGGCTCTATTGAATTTTCCCTCAGCGGTTGTCGTTGATCGTGAGGGAGCCTTATTTATCGCGGATACCTTGAATCATCGTATTCGTCGAGTGGATCCTAAGTCAGGAACGATCCAGACCGTGGCGGGTACAGGGCAAACCAAGTGGGGCGGTGATGGCGGGGCAGGAATTGAGACGACTTTGAACGAACCTGTTGCGTTGGCTATTGATGGAACAAAATTATACATTGCCGATCAGAGCAATAATCGTATCCGTCTCTTGGATCTTGAAACGCACATGATGACCACGGTAGCTGGAACTGGTGACTCGGGGTATAACGGCGATAATATGCCTGCCACGGAGGCGGGGTTGGCCGGACCGAGTGGCTTGGCGCTTGATGCAGAAGGCAATCTGTACGTCGCTGATACCTTTAATGGACGTATTCGAAAAATTGAAAAGGATACGGGAATCATTACCACATTCGCCGGAGATGGCGACGAATTTCGCTATGAACGTGGAGCCAATGAACAGGCGACGGCATTATCTCGTCCGTATGGGATTGCCATGACCCTACAAGGGAATGTGTTGATCACGGATTCTGATAATCATTTACTTCGGCAGTGGAGTCGGGATGAGAAAAAAATGAGTTTGGTGGCTGGCACAGGATTGGCGACATTTAGCGCTGATGGAAAGAAGCCTGCTGACAGTTCATTGAATTTTCCCTTCGGTGTTGCGGTGGATTCTGCAGGGAACATTGCTATTGCCGATACCTTTAATCATCGCATTCGATACATTGCCGCTTCCTAGGATCATGATGAAAAGCAAAAAAACAGCATATACGGTGGCCATTGTCGGTGCGACTGGAGCCGTTGGAACAGAAATGATCCAAGTGCTCGAGGAACGAAAATTTCCGGTTGGAGAGCTCATTCCGTTGGCATCGGCTCGATCCGAAGGGAACGATGTGACATTCCGAGGGCAAGAACTACCGGTGAAAGTTCTGCAGTCTGATTCCTTCAAGGGAGTCGATGTGGCCTTGTTTTCCGCAGGGGCGAATGTGAGTAAAGAATTTGGGCCGATAGCCGTGAAAGCTGGAGCGGTCGTCATCGATAATAGTTCGGCCTGGCGTATGGACCCCACTGTGCCGTTAGTCGTTCCGGAGGTGAATGCCTTGGCCCTTGATCAGCATACAGGACTGATCGCTAATCCCAATTGTTCAACCATCCAAATGGTGGTGGCGTTGAAGCCCTTGCATGATGCGGCGACAATCAAGCGTATCATTGTCACCACATTTCAGTCTGTGTCGGGAACGGGTAAAGAGGCGATGGAAGAATTGGCGGAACAGTCTCGTAAATTGTTGGGGTTAGGCGAAGC
>QIMB01000324.1 GCA_003233615.1 Nitrospirota bacterium | reverse complement strand
TACTCGCGGACGAACCAACCGGGAACTTAGACCCTCAACTCACGACAGAAATTGCTGAATTATTCAAGGCCATCAATGCACGTGGGACAACCGTGCTGATGGCCACTCATAATCGACAGGTGGTAGAACAGCTCAATGGGAGAATTTTGCGACTCGACTGCGGGCATCTTCTTTCCGATCAAGGAACATATACGTGAAACGCCTGTGGTATTTTTTGCGAGAGGCATTTCTCAGTCTCCGGGCACATCAAGCCAGCACCGTGATCGGGATCGTCACCACAGCGTTCACGCTCACCAGCTTCGGAACGTTTTTACTGCTGTACCACAATGTGCATAATTTAATCGGGCGGGTTCAAACAAACATTCAAATTATTGTCTATCCCAAAGATGACATAGAGCCCAAGATGCTTCACGATCTGAAGAAATCCCTTCAAGCAGAATCGGGCATTGATTCCGTTACACTGACCTCTAAAAAAGATGCCTTACAAGATTTCAAGAAACAGTTCCCAGATGAAACCTATCTGTTAGATGGCTTGGGTGCGAGTCCGTTCCCTGCTTCACTCGTCCTGAATTTGGCTAACACGATCCCTTCCACTGATGTGATATCGAATCTCGTCAATCGTTTGCAACAGAATCCTCATGTAGAGCGAGTGCGGTACAATCGTGATTGGATCGAACGCTTGACACTTGTGATCACATATATGGAAGTCGGGGCACTGATAGTGGGGGGAGTCCTCGCCTTAGCATCTATTACCATTATTGCCAATACGGTACAGCTAGCCTTTTACACCCGCAAAGAAGAAATCGAAATTTTGCGGCTGATTGGCGGAACCAATCTATTCATCAGTATTCCCTACCTCATTGAAGGGGCGGTGATTGGAGGGCTGGGTGGCGGGATCGCTATAGGATTTCTGCGCGGCGGATTCGAATTTTTCAAGCATCAAACCCATACACTGAGCGTCATCGGGGGCTTTTCGTCAGTGTTCGAATTTTTCCCCTTTTCCCTATCGCTGCTCCTCATTACTGGAGGAATCCTGTTAGGATGTGTAGGAACGCTCACGAGCATGTACAGATGGATGCAATTTCGACTATGACAGTTGTGCAAAGATTCTTCATTATTGCCATATGTCTGCCTGTCCTTGGCCTGACGTTATTCATACCGACGGGATATGGGGCTGATCCGTCTTCACTCGCGAATGAAATGACGCAGGAGCGCCATCGCCTAAAACAGCTAAAGAAAAAAATCACAGAATCAAAAGAAAAAGCGACGAAAGCCAAAAAACAGCATGGATCGGTCCTCAAAAACATTGAACAACTTGATCAGCGCCTGTATCGCAAAAAGAAAGAACGGAGTCGCATAGATGCGAAAATCAAAAAGAAAGATCAGGAATTAGCCAATCTCAGCATAGATATTACCGACCTTGACCAGCACGTTCAGACTCACAGGAACGCTGTAACGGCTCGGCTTCGGTTACTCTATATCGAAGGCCGGACAGGCTATCTTCAAACGCTATTTACCGCAGAAACATTTGATCATGCGGCTAATCGCATGGATTATATTTCTTGGATCGCTCAACGAGAGCATGCTCTTGTCCGACAATTTCAAGAAGACCTTACGAATCTGCAAGTCCTCAAGGACCAACAAGCCCATGCGCGAGAGACCTTGCTTGCCTTAAAAAATGAAACCCAGCATACCATTAAGGAAATTTCTGGACTGAAACGAAAGAAACGTACAGTACTCGTCAGTCTCTCCAAAGAAAAAGCAACACATGAACGCACAGTACAAGATCTCAAACGATCAGCAGCACAAGTTGACAGCCTTCTGACGGCCTTAGACCAACGATTTCAATTAGCCCAAGCGACGTTGCGGAACAAGCCAGGGAAGGTGCCCTCTCTTGGATCTTTTCTCTGGCCAGCGAAAGGCAAAGTCGTCTCTTTTTTTGGGCGACAAAAACATCCCACGTTTGACACGTATGTCACCAAAAAAGGTATTGAAATTCAAGCGCGTGAAGGGAGCCCTATCCGTTCGGTCTCTGCCGGCCAGATTGTCTATGCAGATTGGTTGAAAGGGTATGGACTTGTGGTCATCGTGGATCACACCAACGGGTTCTATTCACTGTACGCCCATGCTTCTAAGCTTTTAGTTACTGAAGGCAATGCTGTGCGGATGGGACAATTGATCGGACATACCGGTGAAACGGGTGTCACCAAGGACGATACGCTCTATTTTGAATTACGAAAAGGCACATTGCCTATCGATCCACTCAAATGGCTGGTAAAGCGATAATCGATTAACTACAAGAAGGAACACCACATGGCCAAAGAACGATTTTCGACTATCCTGGTTTCAGGTCTCACCTTAACCGCGATTCTCTTTATCGGAATATTCATCGGGAAAGGTGGAGAAAGTACAGGACATGCCAGTGAATCGTATGAAGAATTGCAAGTATTCACCGAAGTCCTCCATCAAATCCAAAAACATTACGTTGAAGACACCAAAACCAAGGATTTAGTGCAAGGCGCATTACGAGGCATGCTGGCTGGGCTCGATCCACATTCTTCTTTCATGACTACCGACATGTTTAAAGAAATGCAAGTTGAAACGAAGGGGGAATTTGGCGGCTTAGGCATTCAGATTGGTATCAAAGATCATCGGCTGACGGTCATTGCCCCAATTGAAGACACTCCTGCTTTTGCCGCAGGCATTCAGTCAGGGGACACGATTATCAAAGTCGACGATATCCCGACAAAAGATTTAACGCTGATGGAGGCAGTCCAGCATATGCGCGGGACACGAGGAACATCCGTAGAGTTAACTGTCATCCGTGAAAGTGTCGATGAGCCCTTGGTCTTCACCATTACCCGAGATATCATCAAAATTCAAAGTGTGCGGTCGAAACTCTTGGAAGGAAATGTCGGTTATGTGCGACTTAGTCAATTTCAGGAATCCTCAGCAAAAGATCTCACAAAAGAATTGGAAAGATTAACAACAAAGGATATTCAGGGCTTGATTCTTGATCTGCGAAACAATCCTGGCGGCTTGCTTTCTTCCGCCGTTGGAGTGTCCGAACAATTTCTGGAAGCCGGACGCCTCGTGGTTTTCATTCAAGGTCGCAATAAGAAAAAGATTGAATATCGGGCAGGAGCCAACAGTAAGCATTATCAATATCCCATGATCGTGCTTATCAACCATGGCTCGGCCAGCGCATCGGAAATCGTGGCCGCTGCCATGCAAGATTGGGGAAAAGCTGTCGTGATTGGCACCACCAGCTTTGGCAAAGGTTCTGTCCAAACCATCCTCCCGCTTTCCGATGGCTCAGGGCTGCGGTTAACCACGGCCAAGTATTACACACCAAAAGGGAAATCGATTCATTCCATCGGAGTCCAACCTGATATTGTCATAGATCCCAAGGTCATTCAGGCAGCAAAACAGAAAACAGCAGGAGGGAATAAAGACGAAAAAGACTCAACTTCCACAGCAGCGAAATCTAAGAAAACCAAGGGTAAAACGCCCACGACTCCAAAAGATCCCGATGCACCTCAACCAGTTCCACCGGAAGACGTGCAATTACTCAAGGCAGTGGAAATGTTGAAATCCTGGAAAGTCTTTAAACAAATTCTACCTGCAGCATGAGAAGTGAGAAGTGAAGAAGAATCCGTAAGGGGTGAGGCGTAAGGCGAATCCGCTACTCACTTTTTACGTCTTTCTAAAGTTTGAGCACAATGGCAGTATTCGTTTTCGTAATCCCATCTATCCCACGAATACGGGCCATAACTAAGTCGTTTAATTCTTCTAATGTTTCTGCTTCGACTTGGGCAATGAGATCATGAGGACCGGTTACAGGGTAGACTGATTGCACCCCTTGTATCCGTGTCAGAGTCTTATACGCACTTTTTGTATGATTTCCCCTCGTGTCAATTAACACAAATGCTGAAATAGCCATGAGATAATGATCCCTCCAGTGGTACGTGTGTGTGGTATTTCCTGATTCCAAGCCTATTGTTGTCAGGCTTTTCGTTGGGATAGCGGACGAGAATTATTATAACCATTTCCGCTCAGTTTTTATTCCTCCTCACCAACCGTCCGCTTCCTCCGAATGGCTTCCAGAATTTCGTTACTTCGAGCCCCTACGCCTGGAAGCGTCTGAAGAAGATGCGATTGTGCCAGTGCTTCTAAGTCATCCCATGTCGTCATACCTAATCGAAAAAATAAATCATGCACGATCGGTTCTGAGAAACCTGGGAGATTCACCCATTCTCGCACGGTCTCGGGAAGAGGCGTTTTAAGTTCGTCATACGCACGAACACGACCCGTCGAAAGAAACTCCTGGATTTTGCTTTCCAATTCCTTGCCAATGCCAGGAATAGTCCGCAGTTCTCCACGTTCAGCATACCCACCAACTCCTTCTTGGAGATTCAGGAGAGAGTCGGCAGCCCGTTGATAGGCTCTGACCTTATACGGATTTTCAGCTCGCGAGGCCAACAACCCTGCCATTGATGCAAACACGGCCGCTAATTCTTGATTGACGTTGTTCATAAGACCCGTCTAACAGAGCGCCTCAACATGACGGGAAAGCGTGGGACAGGCCTCAAGCACGCATGTTTCATTGTATGCCATACGAAAGGCTCGTGCAAAAATGTGAAGATATTTTGTGCAAACCCTCGAGAAACACAACATAGGTGCCCACTACCACGTCCACAAGAGATTCATACTCACAACAGGCCATTTTATTGACAAGAATTTCGACTGTCCCGTAGGATGATTTCCCACATGTCTATGCAGTTCATGATGCATTCCTTTGCTTTTTTATTATGAAAATCGTTGTTAATGGAGAAGAACACACATACAACACTCCCCTCACAGTCACAGCTCTTCTCCAGCGACTCGATGTAC
>QIMB01000156.1 GCA_003233615.1 Nitrospirota bacterium | reverse complement strand
ATTACGCCGTTTCTTTCGTATATTCGTTATATGGAGCATCAAGCTTGGAGTCAAAGACGTGGAGAATCTCAGAGCCATGTGACATTGATTGCCAGCGTACGACATGAAGGTCATTTCATGCTTCATCAAGAGCTGCTAGCGATGGAGAAATGTTACCCAAGGCATTTTCGGTATGTGCCTGTGTTAACTCGATCATGGCCTGCTAATTGGCCTTTTCTCACGGGCCGAATTATTCGTACCAACATGACACAATCGGGAGAGGAACAGGTTAATCTGATGCCATTGCTTGAATGTATTCCGGATCTCTCGCAATCCGATCTACGCGTGTGCGGAAGTGTGGAAGCGTGTCGTCAGTTACGGCAGGGGCTACGAGCAGAGAATATCAGTCCTCTTACCGTACGAATGGAGTCGTGGTAGCGCAATAGCTAACTGATTACACAACGTTTGAGGAGGGTGACCGCTTTCTGAGGACTGGTCGTGTAATTGACTCGGGGATGGTCACATTAGGTCGTTTGAGGAGGCGAATCACCGGTCGTCCTATAAAGGAGTGATGCCCACAGATCAGACAGTGGATACTAAGTGTGACCAGCAGTTCTTGTTCTAAGTGTTCTAAATTAACGGTGCGGGATCCGCAGCGGGAGCAACGAGGGTGTGTGTCGACTTGTGTCGAGGGTGTTGCGGTTTTCTTTGAGGCATTTTTTCGTGGGCGTCCTCGTTTCACAGATGTTTGGGGGAGTTTTTTCATACGTCATTCCTTCGTCAAAATCGCTTCACGGTACCTCCAGTCTCTTACACAAGTCTTGTGCCAGATATAACATGCAAGAAAGAGCATGAATCTCTTCTAAAATACAGAAAATTCACATCAACCTTTTGACCAGTAGGTAACTTTTTCCGCGAATACTCGGTAGATAGTGATGTAAAGCTTGGCTATTTGTTGGGAAGGGGAGGGGCTGACTTGTCCAAGACGGCCTGAGCGCGGGCTAAGAGGTTCGCGGCTTCTATTGGGCGATTGGCATCTTGTAGAACACGAGCATATCGCTGGAGAATCGCGGCAATGTCAGGATGATTTGGGCCACTGATCTGTTCCTTGATCTCTAGGGCATGTTGATATTGGTTGGCAGCCTTATCATATTCTTTGTGATCGTGATAATAGTTCGCCAAGCTGTAGACGCTACTCAAAAGAAGCGGGTTCCCGGGTCCTAACTTTTGCGCATGGTTGATAGTCGTCAATAATTGTTGTTCTACCATGGGTAATGTCGTTTTTGTCGTACCGCGCTCATGAATTGATGGAGAAGGTTGCCGGAGGTGTTGAGTGCACCCAGCAAGGAAGCCAACAAGAATAAGCAGACATCCAAGTAGGATACAACGCAGTTTTCTGTGCCAAGTCCTTGTCATCTTGGAAGTATTAGAGTGAAAGAAACGGGAATGGATGCATTGTTATGAATTCTATGAATTTCTGACGTGTCCCTGCAAGAAAGAACTAGATTCTTCTGGTCTTCTGCTTTTTCAAAAAAATGAATAATTTTGACGATGAAAGGAGCTAGCATGCCGGTTGTGTGGTGTTCGATTTCTGCTCATGGATTTGGCCATGCGGCCCAAGTCATTCCCATCCTCAATGCTTTAGGACAAGTTGTTAAGGATCTTCACGTGATTCTCCGGACGTGCGTGAGTGCTTCTATTTTCAATGACTACCTACAGACATTATGGGAATTACAGGCAGTCCCTCAGGACATAGGGTGTGTTCAACGAGGGCCGTTAGACATCGATATAGAGAGAACATGGGCAGCTTACGAAGAGTTTCATCAGCATTGGAGGAAACGGGTCAGTCAGGAGGTCAAGGCGATGCATGAGGCAAAGCCCGATCTGGTTATTTCCAATATTTCGTATTTGGCGATCGCGAGCGCTGTCCAAGCTGATTGTCCGGTAGTCGCCATTGCCTCCCTTTCTTGGGATCAAGTGCTCGAGGAATTTATCCAGCCCTCGCACGCTCATCATCAGGTGATCTATGACCATATTCGTCGGGAATATGCCAAGGCGAATCACCTCATCCGATTGCATCCAGGGATTGACATGCCGGCGTTTACCACTCTCACCGACACGGGTCCGTCATTTCCCCTTGTCGGTGCACCCGTACACGATGTGCGGGAGTTTTTGGAAATAGCGAACGAAGAAAAACTTGTCCTCATCGCATTTGGTGGTGTGCCGCTGACAGAGCTTCCCTTGGAACACATGGAAACATGTGAGGGGTTTCATTTCCTCGTGGCAGGTCTTTCATTCGATTCATCGTACAATCGTATTCATCATGTCGAAGATATCAAGGCTTCATTTGCGGACATGATGAAGCAGGTGGATGTCATCATGACGAAGCCAGGCTATGCGACCGTCACCACTTCCGTGCATTATGATATTCCCTTGGTGTATGTGCGGCGTCACAACTTTGTGGATGAACAGTCTTTGGTACATTATCTACATCAATATGGGCGCGCGGTGGAAATGACACGTGAAGACTTTGAATCAGGCAGATGGGGAAAGACGCTTCATGCTGTGCTGACTCTCTCATCCTCACGAATGGTTCCTCCTCAACCAGAGCCAGGTAAAATTGTGAATCTCTTGACGAAGTATCTCAATGTCTGAATGCACAAGAGGAGAGATGCCCATTATGTGTGATTTGGGACTGTAGGAGGGTAGGGGGCGACTGATACAGCTTCCAGAGTGTTGGAAATTGTTTCCCCTTTTCGTATGTGTTCCTTCCTAAAGATGCCCACCACTTCCACTGAGCGATGCATGCTGATGACTGGTGCGCCCCGGGTGCGATCATGTCGGCCATAGACGACCAGGGTCTGTTTGCCATGTGAAAGGAGAAACACAAAATCCAAGAAGAGCTCCGATTCATCCAGATGAAGCTCAGGTTGTGTCACCACCCCTTGAACGGACACGACGTGTTGATGGTAATCTTGGCTATATCGAAGAAGATCTGCAATAGCGACCTGTTCAGGTGGTGTGCTAATAAGGGTTCGCGAAATAATCACTCTCCAGAATTCGCGCTCACATTTAGGGCAGATTGGGCCGGTCTGAGGGAGCACACCCGCAAGCGTAGGCATGCCTACGTTGAGGTTTGTGCGAGCGAAGAGTGGCCCAAGATGGCCCGCAGGTGGGATGCGAAAATGGGAAGTTATTGTTCCGCGAGATCCAACAATGACAGATGCATGATCATCCTGATAGAAAGGCCTGAGCTGAACGTGTGGTTCTCTAGCTTGGGTTTCCAGCAAGGGGAATTGGTGGCTTGAGACAAGCCCTCCATGTGACAGGATCAATAGACTTCCGATGCATGAAAGAATATATGAATACAGAGGAATCATCGAATGGCTGAACACATATGATTGTTGGTGCAGAGGATTATCTGAATACGATGCTTTCAGGACGAGTGGTATGCTGTCGCACACAGTCTCCATCTATAGGGAAATAGCACAATGGCCACGCTGAATTATTATGCGGTTCTAGAGGTCGCGGTTCAAGCCTCGCAAGATGAGATTAAAAAAGCCTATCGTAAATTGGCACTGCAATATCATCCTGACCGCAATCAGGATGACAGCCAAGCTGAACGAAAGATTCGGGAAGTGAATGCGGCCTATGAAATTCTTGGAGATCCTGATGCCCGAAAAACGTATGATCGACTGCGGTTGGGCCATGTGGGACCCATGGTGTCTCGTCACGAAGAAGAATCGGAAGAGGCCCCTTCTCCTAGCGTGGTCTTACAACGGATGGAAGGCACGTTGCGTGAAGAGTCTCGGAAACAATTATTCATGGTGATGATACGGAACACGAACCTTATTAAAGAGGAGTTACGGAAAATTAGAGAACAGGTCATTGCTGTACAAGGATATGATACGTTCTTAGAAAAAATTGTCGCAGAATGTGCAGAGGCAGGTATCAAAGAATTGGTGACTGCTGAGCATTGGCAACGTCGCGACCGTCTTGTCGATATTGCCCTGGAAATGGTGTGTTCAGAAGTTCCAGGCTCATTTCAGGGTTCGCAAGCTCTTGATCAGCTCAGACGAACATTACATCAGGCGTATCATGAAGGCTGGATACAAGGATATGCTCAGGCCTGCGAACTTCTGTATGAACGGCGGTAAGGGTTCGCGCACTCTGGGAAGTTATGAGTTCGCGAACCCTACGTAGTGTCTTGTCTATGAAGTGATCGAGCTGGGGACGCGGAGAAGTCCTAAGAAGATAATCTCTGCCATAGAGGAGTCACTCATCAACAGAGTGACTCCGGCTGGGTTATCGATCAAATGGAGACGGCGATTGTTGAAACGTACTGTTTTTTAACGTTTCTGGAGACGACGCCGAGCGTGTTTGCGCTTCTCTGGATAGCGTGACTTGATCTTGGACAGGAGCGGATTCGCGTCGTTCCTCTTGTCCGTTGGGTTTGTCCCTGACATCGTCACGTGTTTTGACTGCTGCGACGTCCTTGCGGCTGTGAGTATCTGTGGCTTGAGCTTGGGGAAATGACTGAGTTTCTATTCCTGATACGTTCATGATGACGGCTCCTCTCCAATCACATGTGTGTATGCTGATATGCTTGCTAAGGGACTTATCGGCAATCAACCCAAATGCTTGCGATCTGAGTTGATGAAATGACACCAATAGGCATGTGTTGAATCATATTGACGAAGGACTTGTCACAAAATGATGTGTTTTCACACTAATTTCGTGCTTGCGCCTGTCTTCATGTGCCTCCAACTGATAGAGGAGTCTTTATGATTCCAGAATTTGTCGTTGCCACAGGAGAACGAATCAAGCGATTAGATTCATTTTTGGTGAGCCATGAGCGCGGTGTGTCGCGATCAAACCTACAACGATTAATTGTATCAGGCCGTATTCGAGTCAACACCC
>QIMB01000479.1 GCA_003233615.1 Nitrospirota bacterium | reverse complement strand
GAGGCAGAGATGCAAAAGCTAGAAGCACGGTTGCGGAATGTAGAGCGGCTTAAGAGAGAATTAGTGCAGGTTCAATCAGCCCGTGAAGCACAAGAGGCCCAACTGGCCAGAGTGAGAGGTGAAGTGCAAACAGTTGCTAGGGAAATTGATCGAATTACGAAAGCGCTTGAAGATAAATTTGGAAAGAGTTTAGTGGTGACTCAACATCAGGATCGATTGGTCTTAACGATGTTAGGCCAGATCTTGTTTGCGTCGGGAGATGCACATCTGACCCCGTTGGGCTTAGATATCATGAAGCAAATTGGCGAAGTCTTGGCCACGTTACCGAATAAAAGCATTCAAGTCGAAGGCCATACCGATAATGATCCTATTTTGGGACGGTTGCAACAACGATATCCCACGAATTGGGAATTATCGACAGCACGGGCGACAACAGTGCTCCGATATCTCATTGAACAAACAGGGATGAATCCTCAAGATTTTTCTGCCACTGGCTATGCCGATACCAGACCTGCGGTCACCAATAATTCAAAAGAGGGACGGGCGCAGAACCGTCGGGTAGAAATTGTGCTCTATCCTGAACACATCAATGAGGACCACAAGACCGTTGCTGCTCTCACCCGATAACGATCACTCGTTCTCTTCAAGCGTTCATGCCGATCTCTCATGCTTATCCTGCTCTCTCTTAATGATGGGCTGACTCGCCAATATCACCTACTGGTGCAATATTATGATGAATTAAATTCATGTCGTAGAGCATACTCGTGGCCGGTTCCAGAAAAACATAGGCGGCAAACAAACCCATGAGAGTCATAGTAATGGTATAGGGTAAGGCCATCCACACCATGCGCCCATACGAAAGACGAATGATTGGTGCAATAGATGAGGTGAGCAAGAATAAAAATGCTGCCTGCCCATTCGGTGTCGCCACACTGGGAATATTCGTACCGGTATTAATCGCCACTGCCAGAAGATCGAATTGATCACGAGAGATCACTCCTGCTTGAAATGCACGAAAAACCTCATTGATATACACCGTTGCGACAAAAACATTGTCGCTAATTGATGATAAAATACCATTGGCCAAAAAAAACATGCCGATCTGATGGGTCCCCTGCAAACTCAAACCATAGCCGATGATGTGAGTAAATAACTTCTGGTCTTGAATCACCGCCACAATCGCAAAAAAGACCACCAACAATGCCGTAAACGGCAGGGCTTCTTTAAAAGCCTCCCCTATTTGATGTTCTTCAATGATGCCGTTGAAGGCGGAAATCAGCACAATGACCGTCAAACCAATAATCCCAACCTCGGCCAAATGTAGTGCCAAGGCTACGATGAGCCAAATACCAGCCGCCCCTTGCACAATCAGCTTCGCGATATCATCATTATCCCGACGCTTTTGTTGCTCCATTTCATAGCTCTCTAATATATGACGTACGGGGTCAGGAAGTTGATACCCATAGTCAAACCACCGCATTTTTTCCACAATGACAGAGGTGGTTAACCCGATAATAAGAACAGGGATGGTGATAGGCGACATCCGAATGAGAAATTCCATGAAATGCCAGCCTGCCCGATCTGCGATCAACAAATTTTGAGGTTCACCCACTAAGGTACAGACTCCACCTAAGGCTGTGCCAACGGCACCATGCATCATGAGGTTGCGTAAAAAACCACGAAAATTTTCCAGATCGTCTCGATTCGGTTCATGCACGTCTTGGTCGCTGGTATGGTCATGTGAGGCATGATAGGATTTACCCGATGCCACCCGGTGATAAATACTATAAAACCCTGTCGCGACAGCAATAATGACAGCAGTGACCGTCAACGCATCTAAAAATGCCGAAAGAAATGCCCCCATGACGGAAAAAACAAACGCAAGCCAATGTTTGGCTTTCACACCCAAAAGAATTTTTGTGAAGAGAAACAGCAAAAGATCCTTCATAAAATAGATACCGGCCACCATGAACATGAGCAGTAACAGCACCGGGAAATTGTTCAACGTTTCGTGATAGACCATCTCAGGAGTCGTCATACCCAACAAGACTGCTTCAATAGCTAGCAAGCCGCCCGGTTGAAGGGGATAACTTTTCAGCGCCATCGCTAACGTAAAAATGAATTCCAGAATGAGCACCCACCCGGTCACAAATGGACCAACCGTGAGCATCAACACCGGATTCAGAAGGAGAAAACACACGATCGTGAGCTTGTACCAAGTTGGTGCATGATTGAGAAAATTCTGCACTAATTCCTGAGGAATACTTCGACTCATATGCGTGTCAGCCCTTTCCGTGACGACGAATGCTCATCGTCAAACAGACGAAAAACAATGTAAAGGTGAAGGATTATCTTAGGAACTATGGAACCTGATGCCTTGGATGCTTATTTCCCATCCAGTCAGGAATGGGTATTATAAGAAGCGACGCTCCTGAATTGAAAGCATAAAAACCTGAAAAGGCAAGAAACTGCTAGTCGGTGACAATAACCATGCATTCGCCAAAGACCAACGTGTACCACATTGCCGGGCTTGATGATCGTGAACGGGGCTTCAATCGTCAAGCACAAGTAATCCTTCAGGGGGAAGCCTACCAGGCACGCTTACGGTATGAAACCCTACAGATAGATGTTGAATCCGTAGACACCGAAGAAGAGGCAATACAGCAACTCATTCTGAAATTACAGGAACGGGGCTATACCCAATTGCGGACTCAACGCATCTTCCACGGCGAACACTATTTAGGTAATCAAGAACTGTGGGTCGATTATCCGGATCCGGAATCCCCAGAGCTGCCGGCAGTCTCTTGGTGGGTGTGGATGCGACAGATGTTAAAATGGAAAAAATAAGGAGTGAATAGTAAGGAGTTAGGAGTAAATAGGGAGGAGTGGATCGAGGATTTTTCTTCTTGCTCCTGACACCTTACTCCTCACTATTTACTTTTTCCAGCTATTGTGTGACGCACGATTCGACGGAAGCGTTAGAGGGAAGTAGCTAATCATGCGTCTAGGTTTCAAACATTCTCGGATGTGTGGCGCAAGATCACCGAACGGATGGATTCCACAATTGTTAACGAATCATCTTCCTCTGCCAAGTTCAAAACAATTGGCTCTTCCAAGGAGTCATGTTCGTCATAGACCAGAATAATCGGCCGGAGCCGATTTTCAAAATTCACACTGGTGACGATTCCGGAGCCAAGTAACTGGCTTCGAGAAGGTTATGCTGTGGAGCGGCTATGTTCGCGTGGGTTTGCTGAATATCGAGGATGACTGGCAGGAGTTCGTCGAACATCTCTATCAATCGTGGATCGAAATGAATACCCGACAGCGAACGGAGTTCCTGGAGTACTTTTTCTAATGGCCAAGGGTCTTTGTAGCAGCGCTTGGAAGAGAGCGCATCAAAGACATCGGCTACGGCGCAAATTCGTCCAACCAACGGAATGTCTTCACCTGCCAATTGGTTAGGATACCCGGAACCGTCCCATTTCTCATGATGGGTCAGGGCAATCAATTCAGCCATTTGGAGAATCGGTGACTGGCTGTTAGAGAGCATTTGTGCACCGATGACAGTATGTTGCTTCATAATTGCCCATTCATCCGCATCCAGCTTTCCAGGTTTGAGCAGAACCCGGTCAGGTATGCCAAGTTTGCCTACGTCATGCATCGGTGTGGCATAAAACAAGGTGTCGCAATCTTCTTCGCTCATGCCACATGCGCGTCCCAGGACGATGGCATAATGACTCAGGCGGACAATATGGCTGCCGGTTTCATTGTCTCGCTGTTCGGCTGCCAGAGCTAATCGATGGACGATTTCCAATTGTGTTTCCTTGAGCTGCTGGGTCCGTACTCGAACGGTTTCTTCCAAGGTGTCATTCTGCAACGAGATGGCTTTAGTCAGGAGACTGGTTTCCAAGAGATTGCGAATGCGGATGCGCACTTCGACTTTGTCAAAGGGCTTCTGTAAAAAGTCTTTCGCCCCGGATTCCAATGCTCGTAGACGGATTTCGCGGTCTTCTTCGGAGGTCAACACCAAAATGGGGAGAAAGGTATTCTTCAGGATAATTTTCAATTGTCCCATGACCTGAAACCCGTTGATCTTCGGCATGTGGATATCTAGACAGATGAGAGCGGGATTCAGCTCTTTGACCAAAGGTATCACTTGCGTGGGATCTTGCGTCGAATGCACCTGCGAATAGCCGGCATTTTGTAGAATGCTTTCCAGCAGGAGAATGTTGGTCCTCTGATCGTCAACGATCAATATGGTGGCATTTTGGCATTGTTGTTGTGAGATCATATGCGATGATTACCTTGGATTTCTTTGTTCTGAGTGAGTCGTGTTGCTGTTTTTTCTTGGTTGAGTGAAAGGCTGTTTCGTAGTAGTGTGCGGAACAACTGAGCACTATTGGATATAATTCTTTTCTGCTCTCTAATTCATTTTCGGATGTGCTCGAGGAAACTTAACGATGGATAGTGCCCCTTGCGTTTTAAATACACGGGCCCATGAGTGTTGTATGATAAAGCTATCAGATAGGGCAGAATAGTGAGATAGGGCAAGGAAAAATAAGGAGTGCAGAGTCAATTATCAGAAAAAATTCATCCTTCTGACAATCATAATGATTAGCGCTGGTGCAAGTCTAGCTTTGACAAGAACGGCCAGGCTTGGGGTCGAATTAGGTACCCAGAAGACGCTCCAGCCGAGCGTCTCTACAAATAATTTTGGTTTCTTCCCCACTTTTTACTTCTCACTTCTTACTTTTCACTTCTCCCTTTATACGCCTCCCGCCTAACGTACGTTCCTCCTTTTTCTCCGGCTCGTCTGGGTTAGGTATTCTTGAGGGTGTCTTCTAGTTGTTGCTTGGTTTGTTGAAAGCTCTCTTGCAGGCAAACTCTCAACGTGGCTAAGGTGGGGAGCTCTCCAGCCTTGCAGGCGGTTTCGAGGTCCACGGTTA
>QIMB01000370.1 GCA_003233615.1 Nitrospirota bacterium | reverse complement strand
CTGTCAAAGAGGTTCGTGGACAACCGGTGACAATGTTGTTCTCGTCCCTCACGACGAAGGAATTACATAACCTTGAACATATCGTCAACAGTCAATTGCACGAGAACATGAAAGACTCGACTTCACGAATATTTGTTGGCGTTCGAAAAGACCACACTCAATTCCATGCCGAATTAACTCTCTCAAAAAGTCACGTGGGGCGAGACTATCAGGGTACCATCCTGATCCGAGATATTACCGAACGTCAGGAAGCCGAACAACGATTTAGAATGTTGGCCGAGTCGAGCCCCATAGGAATTTTTCATACGGACAGCGCTGGTCAGTGCGTCTATACCAATCCCCATTGGCAAAAGATCTATGATGTGTCTCCAGACGAACCCTTGCGTTCTGTCGTCGAACGAGCCATTCATCCTGATGATGTTGGATGGGTGTCGCAAGCATGGGAAAAGGCCTTATGTACGACAGAGACGTTTTTGCAAGAATTCCGTATTTTCACCCCGAATGGACACACGCATTGGGTTCAAGTACATGCCACCCCCATTTTTGCGACAGGACCGCTCTCCGGTTTTGTTGGCACGACGGAAAATGTGACAGCGCGCCGACTCTCACAGGAGGCTCTGCAACAATCAGAAGCCCAATACCGGGACCTGAGCGCAGAACTCAAGGCTTCGAATAAAGAACTGGAAGCTTTTTCTTATTCAGTTTCCCATGACCTTCGAGCTCCATTACGTCATATTGACGGATTTGTGCGACAACTCTTCAAGCGAGAGGGAGAGCAGCTCAATCCCACGTCCATGCGATACCTGAATATTATTGCTGAATCAGCAGAAAGAATGGGAACGCTGATCGATGACCTGCTCGCACTCTCTCGGGTGAGCCGAACTGAATTAAAACTCAGGCGCCTGGACATGAGTCAGATCGTACTGCAGGTACGAGAAGAACTTGAGGCGCAAAACCCTGACAGCTGTATCACCTGGGATATCGGATCACTCCCCACAGTTGAAGGCGACCCATCTCTTTTACGCATTGTTTGGACGAATCTCATTTCCAATGCCATGAAGTATTCAGGATTGCGCCGTGACGCGAACATCGCCATCGGCATGCACGTCAATGACGCTGGCGAGACAGAGATATTTATTCGAGATAACGGCGTAGGCTTTGACCCTCAATATTCTCATAAGTTGTTTGGCGTGTTTCAACGTCTGCATGGTCAGGACGAATTTCCTGGAACAGGTATTGGCCTGGCAACCGTTCTCAGGATTATCCATCGTCACCACGGCCGAGTCTGGGCGACAAGCCAAGTGGATCAAGGAGCGACGTTTTTCTTTACGCTGAAAGGGATGTAAGAGTATGGAAGCCAAACGTATTTTACTCGTAGAAGACGACCCCAAAGATATCGAGCTCACATTGCTCGCTCTTGAAGATCACAATCTTCGAAATGAAATTGCCGTCGCACGCAATGGGATTGAAGCGTTGGACTATTTGTACCGGCGTGGGCACTGGGAAAATCGCGATGAGGGGAGCCCGCTCTTGATTTTATTGGATTTAAAAATGCCAAAAGTGAATGGTCTTGAAACGCTTCGCGTGATAAAAGAAGATCCCGCTCTCCAAGCCATCCCCATCGTCGCACTGACTACATCCCGAGCAGACCAAGACCTCAGTGAATGCTATAGGATGGGCGTGAATGCCTATGTCGTCAAACCTGTGATATTTGAAAAATTCATTGACGCGATCAAAGAAGTCGGACTTTTCTGGGTGGTGATTAACGAACCTCCAGCCGGGTCGGTAGGGAAAGTGTAAACACGAATCAGGGTCTGTCACATGTAGGGCAAGCTTCATTTCATTCGGTAGAGAAACCACCATCTGGAGAAAATGACATGAGTCGTGTCATGAAGGTCCTCATTCTAGAAGATAATCCGAATGATGCAGATTTAATGGTCCTCGCGTTGGAAGAAGGCGGGGTCATCTGTCAATCCACACGAGTCGAGACGGCTCGCAGCTTTCAAGCCAGCCTTGAGAATGAAGCATATGATTTTCTCCTTGTTGATTACAATATGCCGTCATTTGACGGGTTATTAGCCTTAAAAATGTTTCTCACTCGCAACTTAATGGTTCCATTTATTTTAGTCTCTGGAACAGTCGGGGAAGAGATTGCGATTGAAAGTCTGAAAGCTGGCGCCACAGATTATGTCCTCAAAAGTCAACTTCGACGGTTAGCCCCAGCCGTTACACGAGCCTTGTCGGAGATGAAAGAAGTTCAGCGTCGAGAACAAGCTGAAGATGCACTCCGATTTACAGGATTTGCGATTGATCATGCAGGCGATGCCCTGTTCTGGGTTGAAGCGAGCGGAGAGCTGTCATATGTCAATAGAGCCGCATGCTCGTCGCTTGGATATACACGCGAAGAACTCTTGTCCTTCAAGATGTTTAATATCAACAAAGACTGTCAGAATGGGGAGTGGAGTGCCTGGTGGCTGGACATGAAGACTCGCGGCGCCCGTTCGTATGAATCACGTCACGAAAGAAAAGATGGAACCACGTTTCCTGTGGAAGTCGTCATGAATTTTCTTGAATTTAAAAGCAAAGATTACTTGTGCGTCTTCGCTCGTGATATCTCTGAAAGAAAACGTTTAGAACAACAAATCTTCCAGATTCAAAAAATGGAGGCGATCGGAACCTTAGCCGGTGGTATCGCTCATGATTTCAATAATATTTTAACGGCCATGATGGGATATACGGAACTTATCAAATACCATGCATCTGATGAAGCTAAGCTCCAAGACCATGCCAGCCAGGTGATTACCGCAGGGGAACGCGCCAAGGCATTAATCAGACAAATCCTTATGTTCAGCCGCCAGGATGACTCTGACCGACAACCCACGGCTCTTGATCGGATCACCATTGAAGTGGTTGGGCTCTTACGAGCGACACTTCCCACCAACATGGAGATCGACTATGTTCTCTCTACCACGTCCTCCATGGTCATGGGCAATCAAGCACAGCTTCACCAAGTCTTAATGAATTTAGGGACCAACGCCGAATTCGCGATGCGTGACACCGGAGGAACATTACGGATTGTCCTTGATGATGTAGTCGTTGGCGCTGAGAAAAACATCGATACCTTCGATTTATCCCCCGGGTCGTACCTTCGCTTAACCTGTAGCGATACGGGACATGGAATCGCCCAAGAAAACATGGCCAGAATATTCGAACCCTTCTATACAACCAAAGGTGTCGGGCAGGGAACCGGGATGGGGCTCGCAGTCGTTCATGGAATTATTACGAATCATGGAGGTTCGATTCGCGTGGAGAGTAGGATCGGGATGGGAAGCACGTTTACTCTGTATCTCCCCCGTCTTGATGGCCCGCTGTTAACACAGTCGGATCACATGCCAACCGCCCCACTTCCTCATGGCCAAGGATGTATTTTATTTATTGATGATGAGGAAGCCTTGGCTCACATGGGACGGGAAATCTTAGAACACCTCGGCTATGAGACCGTCACACGGACTAGCAGCGTAGAAGCTCTTGAAGCATTTCGTTCGGCGCCAGCTCGGTTTGATGCCGTGATTACAGATCAATCAATGCCCAATATGACAGGTGATAAACTCGCTATGGAGCTGCGTCAGATTAGGCCAGACATACCAATTATTCTCTGTACAGGGTTTAGCTATACCATGAATGCCGAAAAAGCTAAACGAATAGGCATTACAACTTTTTTAATGAAGCCAGTACTCAGTCATGATATCGCCGTCGCACTGAAGGATATCTTGGAGAATCCAAAGGCCTAACATTCCACTGAGTGTTATCATTCACCTCGACTTTTCTCTTCGGGCACATCACCATGAAAGATTTCATATGCTCTTTGCCCTCGGCTGCGGACCGAAGCCTGAGCGCAACGTTCAGAGGATCAACAATTGATTCTGGGAATATTGCAAAAAGCCGCTAGCGGCTTTTTGCATCATTTTCATGAAAGTTTAGGTACTGATGGATGAGGTTTCCTCACATTCATAGGTCGCGAGCATGGTGGTGTCTGTCACAGATTTTTCAAAGTGGCGTTGTCGGACCTTGAGATATTCCTCGTTTGAGAAGAACGCATTTTTCGTGGCTGCGTTTGGAAATGAAATGGTAAACACGCGATTGATCGGTGCCGGTGTCTTAGATTTGAGCACGTCAGCTATTTTGAAATCGTAGCCAAATCCTCCTCCGTATCTTTTAAGGATGGGTGTCATTTCGTTACGATACACTTGATACGTGCCATCGTCGATGACATGTAGTCCTACGAGCATTTCTATACCCATTCCTTAGCGCCTCCATTTTCTATATCGAATCATTCGAGTGAAAGTATATCCTATATGAGGCTGAATTGAGTAAATCGTTAGTTGAGTGACACTCCAATGAAAATAATCGAAGCCGGCATCCCTGTTTTGGGGTGTAGAGGCTCCAATATTCTAGAGAGGGTGAAGCCATTTTTCGTAAATAAGGCTTCCCATGATTCTCGCGTCCTGAAAAACCACGGTGGAGGGTCAGAGAAAGAATCATTGAATCCGGACCATGAACCTTCCTGCCATCCATCTTCATAACGGCCTTCTCCACATTCAGTGATCGGATGAAGTGTTTGGACGATCATGGAACCATTTGGCGTGAGTATAGATGATGCTTGCCGAAAAACATGGCAGACAGATTCATCTCCGAGCAGAGAAAAATTGCACACGACCGCGTCGAACCTTTCCTTCAGAACATCCGGCGATAATTCCTCAAAAGATACGACGTGAAATCGTCCGCCGCCTTGTTGTTTTGCGTACGTGATAAAGTCAGGAACGATATCCACACCTAAGGCGTTGATTCCTACTTTCCCTAGTTCTCTCACGAGCCACCCTTCACCACACCCGACATCCAGAATGGTTTTTGGCGCAGCGTCTATCACCGCATCAACAATGGCGGTATTGGTGACGAACACTC
>QIMB01000427.1 GCA_003233615.1 Nitrospirota bacterium | reverse complement strand
GATCGTTCCGAGAATGGCGATTCCTGCCAATACACACCCTCGAAGCGTACCACTAATCTTAGATTGCCCCGTTCTTCTGCGATAGCTTACGGGGACTTCTTGAATCCGCAGTCCAGCATGGATGGCGCGCACTTGCATTTCAACAGTCCAACCATACCCGGGATCTCGCATTCCGAGCGCTTGCAACATTGGCGTCCGAATGGCTCGAAATGGACCGAGGTCTGTGTACTGCACACCGTATAAGAGTCGAATCAACGTCACAGCCAACCAATTGCCCCAACGGGCTTGTGGAGCTAGTGCCCCGCGTTCTCGATTCCCACGAACACGTGAGCCGATCACCATATCTGCGTGGCCCTTAATGATAGGAGCCACCACATCAGGCAATTCATCTGGATGGTCGCTGTAGTCTCCATCCAAAAACACCACAATGTCAGATTCTTGAATAGTTTGAATCCCCGCCAGGCACGCGGATCCATACCCTCGTCGGGGTTCATCAATGACCCGTGCCCCGGCTCGACGAGCGACTTCGGGGGTGGCATCAGTCGAGCCATTGTCCACGACGATCACCTCGCTTATTACGTTCCAAGGAATATCGCGTAGTACATGTGGGAGGGCGTCTTGTTCATTCAACACGGGAATGATAACCGTGATACGTAAAGGCGAAGAGACCTCTGTCATGGGTAGCTCACGATCCGAATCATGATCAAAAACATTACTGGATTGAATATTAGCACTAATTACAAAGCTGTTAGGGTGATCAGACATGCCATTCCGTAAGTCTATGGTCTCAATTGTTGCGACTCCGTTACAGCACGAAATAGCTATGAGTCATGCCTCTTTGTTTGATTAATTTCAACCACCGTGTAATGTTTGAGTGGAAAGCAAAGACTCTTACATTAATCAAGTGCAAATTGTTTTAAAACTCCTTACGTGCAATAGAGGAAAAGTATTATGAAATTCTTATTGAAAACAATCTGTATTGGGATTGGAATTATGGCCGTTCTTTCGGCACCGTCGGCCTTTGCCTTTGATTTTTCTTCCTGGGATGGGCTGCTGAAGAAGTATGTGGCCTCAAAAACTATCAACGGGGTCAAGCTACAGGCAGTCGATTATAAGAATCTGGGCAAAGATCAGGCATACAAGAAACTGATTACAGATTTGGAGAAAGCATCACTCGCCAGCGTCAAAACCCGTGAAGAGAAACTGACTTTTTGGATCAATGTCTACAATATTATGGCAGCCAAAATGGTACTGGACCATTACCCGGTAGATAGCATTAAAGACGCCGGCAGTTTTTTTACAGCCGTTTGGAAAAAGGACGTGGGGATAGTTGCTGGGAAAATGCGAACACTCAATGAGATTGAACATGAGATTCTTCGAAAAATGAGCGAACCCCGAATTCATGTGGCCATTGTCTGTGCCTCCGTAAGTTGTCCTGACCTTCGCAACGAGGCATACACCATTGATCAGTTAGATACGCAACTGGATGATCAAATGAAGCACTTCCTGCTGAATGAGGGAAAAGGCTTACATGTGGATACAAAAAAAGGCCGAATCTACCTGTCTTCAATCTTTAATTGGTTTGAAGAAGACTTTGAGTCACAGGGTGGTGTGCGAAATTTTCTCGCCCTCTATGCACCGGAAACCGCCATGACGGCTCTACAGAACGAGCAATTTGACCTTTCATATTTAGACTATGACTGGGGTCTAAACGAACAGTAATGCAGGCCCTCAAATTTTGAGAGCAGATGGAGGCACAGGGAAGGGGTGGGGCAGGACAGAACACTGCCAGCCTTCCATATTTTGAGGATCAATGTTAGTCCAACCTGAAGAACGCCAGCCAATGGCTGAACTCTTGTATTTCTTAGAACATGGAGAAAAACTCGCGCACCAATGCGCAGCCATGCAAGCCAGAATTGCCCCGACAACTCCAATGAGTCAGTTCTTGGAAGGGCAGGCCAAACAAGAAGCTTCCCATGCTATCGTGTTTCGAACGTTCCGACTGTGGATCGCCCCCCGCCATCGTCGCACATTCCACCAGAATGAACCGTTTGAAGAATATACCGCCTTGTTAATGGCAGCCCTCGACCGCAAGGATTTTTTTGAATCTATACTGGCAGAGCAAATTATTCTTGAAAGCTTGGGCGAGGCGATCCTGCAAAAAATGGAAGCCGGGCTCATGAAACGACGTGCCCCGTTTCAACGTCTGCGAAGGATCTTCCTTCTTCAGGAAGCTGCCCATCATGGGTTTGGGGAACGTGTCTTAGAACAGGCCATGTCCAATGAAATGATTACGCAACAGGAACTACAAGAAAAAGCCTTGCCCTATCTTGCGTTATCAGCCGCCATGATCATGAATTTGGACAGTCGGTTTCAGGAGATTGATGAACATCCAGGAGAATATCTGGCTATTCATCATGAATTTATTCCGGAATGGTTGCTCGAACCCCAATAAAGACCGATGATTTACGTCATCATTCCCACATATAACGAAGAAAAAGCGCTTCCTGCGACCCTGTCTGCATTTCTCCAAGAACAGACTCCCCACCAGATCATCGTCGTGGATGGAGGAAGCACAGACCGCACCAGAGACATCGCTCGACAGACATCACGGGTTATCCTGCTTACAGCCTCGAAAGGACGGGGCACACAAATGAATGTTGGCGCGGCTTATGCCGCAGAACATCAATGTGATGAGGAGGATTGGCTCTTGTTTCTCCATGCCGATACCATTCTTCCCTCCAACGGGCTGCAACACCTCCAAGCCATGTCCGAAAATCTCACAGTGCAAGCTGGTGGATTCTTCCATCAATTTTCGGGGAATGATTGGCGCCTGCGATTCATCTCCTGGTTAGATAACTTTCGGTGTCAGCACTCGCGAATTATTTACGGCGATCAAGCATGCTTCGTCCGTCAAAACCTTTTTCAACAACTGGGAGGATTTCCCAATCAGGCTATATTAGAAGATGTGGCTTTCTGTGAAAAACTTCTCAAGCACACCTCACCCGTTCTCCTCAGTCCACCCGTCATAACCGATTCCAGAAGATTCGTGCAAATGGGTATTTGGTGCAGCCTCGCGCGCGTTTTCCTCATTATCCTCTGCGTAGAATGTAGGATACCTGTTCTGACGCCCGCCTTCTTCCAAGACATTCGATAATACGTTCCATCGACCATACTACACCGAGACGGAATGCGCCCGATGTTTCTACCCACAACAATAGAGAAGGATCCCTCAACATGAGGAAGACGCCGTGTACGACCAATCAAACGAGGGACATTTTTTGGAATTCAGAAGTCGGCACCATTGAAAGATCTGCCTATCAGGAAAGGGCCTTATTGGACAGAGAGAGGAAGGGGGCTGCGCGAGAACATCAGCACTGCCAGCACGTGCATGTCCGCCCCGAGAAAGTTTTGGGCGAATAGAAAACGGCACATGCCATTACCATGAATGCATGTGCCGTTTTGAAAAGACTTGCGGTGATTATTTATTGAACGATCACCTCAATGGAATCAGAAACGGTCACCATGTCATGATCATGTGTCGCGACTTTAATCGTTATTGTATGGCGACCCAATGGCACTCCATCGAACGTACCTTTGAACCCCTTCTGATAGGTTCCATCCATAAAGACATGGACATGATCTGCCATCAGACCCTTCCTAAAGGAATAGACAAGATCGAACGAACTCTCGACGGTTGCGCCGTTCTGAGGGGATGAAATTGTAATAGCAGATCCGTCATGAACATCAAGCTGTTGCCCCGCCATAACAGTTTGTAACACCATCAAGCCCAAACACGACAAGACAAGAACCAGACCTGTGAATTGACGCATAACAATCTCCTTTTGTGATCGATCAATCTTCACCTGACTAAAGGCTATCATTTTTCTATACCCCATACGCAACGCAGGGAAGGAACAATGGTATCATTCAATTTCTTCGCGAGACCCTGAAATGGATCTCTTGCAGATGGCAGATCAGCAGAGCATGGGAACCTTCATTATCAAGTCACATGAAAAAAGCTTGGCCGGGGTCTTGAAAGAACCCGGCCAAGCTTTCAGCCCATACAAAAACCTCTATATCGATGTTGATCTTAATTCAACGTGGCCAAGATTCTGTTGAATGTGGCGCTGGGGCGCATGCCAGCCTTTACCATATCTGAACAGGCGTGATAGTACCCGCCGATATCAACAGGCTTGCCTTTAATAGCTTTGATTTCTTCAAGAATCTTCTCGATATTGGCTTCGAGCTCTTTGGCAACTGGAGTAAATTTGACCTTCAAATCTTGATCATCATTTTGATTGGCCAGTTCTTTCGCCCAATACAACGCCTCATACACATGGGAGCCGGCGTTATCCAATTCTCCCAGCACACGGCCTGGGGCTTTTCGATTATCCATGAGTTGCCCAGTGGCACGGTCCAGGGTATCCGCGAGGACTTGCGCCCTTTTGTTATTTTTGCTTCGACTGAGATGGGCAAAGGATTCGGCCAACGCGAGAAATTCTCCCAGTGAATCCCAGCGTAGATGTCCTTCTTTCAGAAATTGCTGCACGTGTTTGGGCGCAGACCCACCTGCGCCAGTCTCAAACAGTCCACCCCCATTAATTAACGGGACAATGGACAACATTTTTGCGCTTGTACCCAATTCCAAAATTGGGAAGAGGTCCGTGAGATAATCCCGCAGCACATTGCCTGTAGCGGATATGGTGTCTTTTCCGTCCTTGGCACGTTGCAGTGACAGCTTCATGGCATCCACCGGCGCCATGATTTGAATGTCCAAGCCGTTCGTATCGTGATCCTTGAGATAGCGGTTCAGTTTTTCGATGATCTGTGCATCGTGTGCCCTATCCTTATTCAACCAAAACACCACAGGCGTGGAAGACGCTCTCGCTCGATTCACGGCGAGCTTCACCCAATCTTGAATAGGAATATCTTTGACGGTACAAGCACGGAAGATATCTCCTTTTTCCACATCGTGTTGAT
>QIMB01000035.1 GCA_003233615.1 Nitrospirota bacterium | reverse complement strand
CCCAACCTCAAAGGCCGCACTAGGTCGCCATTCTTGGCTCCAACCTGGGCCACAAAATGGCAGGTACGGCACTTTTCACAAGCGAAACCCTCTCATTTAAGACCGTGGAGACCGCAGATTGCCCCCCGGTGACTTCTTTGGTACTTTTCTACCCAGGAAAAAAGCCCGTTTAAAATTCCTCGTTCAGGCATTTTATGACCAAAGTTGGTAGAAACTCTCCTTGTCCTTGCGGATCAAGATTGAAATTCAAAAAATGTTGTCTCAACAAAGTTAAGCCCCAACCCTCGTGGCCGTCAGGGCCTCTGAGAATGGTGAAGGTCTCAGATATTGGCACCTCCTATCCACCCATGTCCAGGCTTGGGTTGGGGATGATGGAGCTGTTGGACTTTTCATCGCTTTCCGGTTCGGTCTCGGATATTGTGAAAGGGAATTCTCTTGAAGCTGCTCGGTTAGTACATGAGTCCGAAGAGATTGCGAAACCCATTATCGCTGAAATCAAGGCCATACGGAATGACCTTGAGAAAAATGGGGTTCAGCAGGATTCAAACGGTAGCCCTATAGTCCCAGGAACCTGTAAGCACCTGTCCGAATCTAGAAAATGTATTTTACTTTGGGATCGTATCGCCGGTTTGTTTTTCAGTTCCTTTAATAGTATTTGGGATGTCTCGTTTAGCCGAACGTCCATCAACGAATTCAAAGAGTTCCTCGTTAATAAGTTTGGAGGAGACCACATCCTTTCCAAGCTTATTAATGCCGACATCGGTTGGGTTCATGACTTAAATAGATTGCTATCCCTATCGGAAGACGCTTTCGATAATCATCTTGTAGATTTCAAAGTCGAGAAGGGTAGCCCGGGGGGAAAATTTTTAGTCACTCTCCCATCTTTTTCAAACGAATTGCAAATTTCGGATTACTTGGAAGTTTTAAATCACAATCTAATGACTTTCACTGAAGAATTTCTAGTCTTTTCAATAAAGGAGTTCTTGGATGAGCGACTTGTGATTCATGATTTGAATGAGAAACAGAGGGATCCTGACGCTCCAGTCCGGTTTAAAGTTGGGGTGAAGGAAGGTGTTGATCTAAAGGAATTCAAAGGACACCCAAAGTTAGACAAGATTTTTAAATCTGGCCAACGATTTTACCACCTAAAAGACCAATTGAGGCAGGGGAAATATGGAAGGGTAAGACCCATTATTTCACGCTGACTATCGTGGGAAAAAGGGAGTCGCCGTCGGAAACACGATGTGTTTCGGTAACTGGAAAACGTTCGTCGATTTTCTCTTTGACTATATTAAAATGAAGTTTGGAAAAGAGTGGTGGCTAGGTGAAGCGAAAAAGGAGTTTGGAAAACGCTCTCCTTTAATGGACTTGGCGAGACAGACTTATCAGTATCAAAAGAAACACCAAAAGAAGGAAGGTGAAATTTACTCAATAGACACAAATGGACCAATGCATTCCTATCTTTCGATCGCCTATGACCTATATATTTTAGAAGACAATCAGAAGCTGCAAGCTCCGTTGATCGAGCGGATGAAACAACAAGACAGGCCAAATTTTTGGGGTGCACGGTACGAGGCAATGACCGCAGCTGTTTTTATTAAATCTTGGTTCAATATTCAATATGAAGATGAGTCCGATAGGTCTGAAAAGCATCCAGAATTTATCGCGGTTCATAAAGAAACAGGTGAAGAAATTGCTGTCGAGGCAAAGAAAAAGCATAGGCAATCGCCACCAAATAGCGAGGAAGAAACAAAACTGCGTATCACCAAGATGATTGGTGACGCCGTAAAGAAATTCAAAGGTAAACCTTATGTGCTCTTTCTGGAATTGGATCTCCCCCCGATCGTTGGAGATCCAATGAAGAAGCCATGGATAAAGCAGTTGCTAAACTCGTCTTCTCGAGCGGGCGTCAGAGACAGTGACGGAAAGGATTTTATCAACATGATTGTTTTTACAAACTACCCGACTGAGCATCCAGATGATCCTGACCTATACCCAGCGCAGAGTTATATTGTTTCGCAGACACTGGTACCGAAGGTGTCACTAAAGAACCCGATTCATCTGCCGCAGATAATTTCGGCCGTCGAAAAGAGTGCAAAAATCCCTAGTTGGTTTGAGGAGTAGTGAAGCCGAGTTGAGCCACTGCCTTCGGCGCGGCTCAACTCCGGCGCACCGCAGGTGGGGCTTCGACCCCACCCTTGGCCAAAAAGGGGACGCTACCCTTTATTTTCATGAATCTTAGGCTGGCCTTGCGGTCTGTATGTGAGCACTTGCCCTGCCTTCCTCTCCAGTTTCTTCAGAAACGAATCACTGCTACACGGCAAGCCTTTTTCGATAGTTCGTCGAATAACTATCAGTGACCCTTGCTCATCACCTTCCACTTTTTATTAGCAACAGAGTAGGGGACGATGTGTGAACTTGGTGCCATGAGGAGCAGGGTTTGTGTTGATGCCGTCACATTACCCTAAGAATCCGCCTTTTTTCGTGATGGGCGGCGCGCTGTACGAAGTTCAGTCGCAACTCGTCGATAAATATCTTTTCTTGGACCAAAGGCCACAATTTCCACTGTGGACGCATTGATCTGTAAGATGATCCGCGATCGTGCCACGCGAAAACTTCGCAATCCGACTAAATCGTCTTTCAAGGCTTTCGCTTGGTAGGGATTTTCTGCCAATGAGTGAAAGGCGGCTTTGACTTTGCGTTTTAAGGACGGGGGAAGATGGATGAGAAGATCTCGAACGGCCTGGGCCATGACCAGGCGAAACCGTATCATTTCTTTTTCTTCGGGGGATGGAGGGGTTCTCCAAAGACCTCTTCAAAGGAGAAGGTGTGACCTTTTTTGAGCTGCGCGAGACCCTGTTTAATTTCCTGCATCAGGGCCGGGTTGCGTTGGATGGCATGAGTTTCTTGCCAACTGTCGAACTCTTCAGCACTAATCAGCACCGCTGCTGGGCGACCATTGCGGGTAATGACCAGTTCTTCCTCAGTTTGCTCCACGGTTGCCACTAATTCACTTAACCGGGCTTTGGCTTCAGAGAGTGTCAGGGTTTTAGGCATAAGTGCTTTCCTAGATAGACTATAATTCAGACTAATTTATTTCTTGGGTTTTGTCAAACAAAGGCAACCTCAAACCATGTGTTACCGTATAACGTGTGGCGGCACGTTATGAATTATTTCCAATTATTTTTTCGACCACTACACAACCCTTGTCTTTCCATTCTATTTCGTACCCTCCCTCCGGAAATGTTTCGCGCAATCTTGGCTACAGAAATAATACCGCTGCCCGCTGACCTCTTCCACAATTGCCGATCCTGCAGTGACATAGACCTTACAGACTGGATCTTGAATCATCACATCCTTCCCGGGAGTTGCCTGGTCGGGCTTTTGTTCTATCCACGCACGAGCTGCGCGCCGAACCATAAAGAACAGGATGATGAGCAGGATTAAAATTGTGATGATTTTGTACATGTCATGAGACCTTCCAGATAATAATTTACCTGATTTTTACCATGTTTCTTGAGTGGATTCCACATCAACCTCTTTTCTGACATTCTTGGGATAGAGGACTATGGGGTAGGGATAGTCCATTTCATTGCTGTAGCCATGATCGGCTTGTTAGGATTTCCCCCATGTTTTTTATCCAAACTTCCCATCGCCCAATCGTAATCTGGGTATCCTTGATAGGCATTCTGATGGGTCTTATCTCCATAGAAGGCTGTCACACATCCAAGTATTCTACTGGAACCCTTGTGGATCTGACCTATCCGTTTGATGAACACACAATCTATTGGCCCAATAATCAGCCTTTTCATTGGGAAAAAGTGAGTTGGGGTCATACTCCCAAAGGGTACTGGTATGCCTCAGGAGTCTTTTCAGCTTCGGAACATGGTGGAACACACCTTGACGCCCCCATTCATTTCGCCGAATCGGGTTGGAGTGTTGATGAAATTCCATTAACACATTTAACGGCAGAGGCTATCGTCATAGATATCCGATCGCAAGCTAGTTCGAACCCAGATTATACCCTTCGGGTAGAAGATATCACACAGTGGGAAAGCCGACATGGGCAAATCCCCAGAGACACCATCGTTCTCCTCCTGACCGGCTGGAGCCAATATTGGCCAGACGCCTCACAGTACCTTGGTAGTTCCACACCCAAAGATTCCACAAGCCTTCACTTTCCAGGGTTTTCGGCCGAATCTGTTTCCTTTTTACTCCATCAACGAAACATTGTGGGGATTGGAATTGATGCAGCTAGCATTGATCCAGGTCAATCTCAGACATTTCCTGTTCACCAGATTTTGGCTGAAGGCAATTGTTTTGCCCTAGAAAATGTGGCGCACCTAGAGCAATTACCTCCGCGTGGTGCGACAATTACCGCACTGCCCATGAAAATTAAAGGAGGAACCGGGGCCCCAGTACGAGTTATGGCTGTCCTACCTTAAGCCAACCGTTGTTTCTCCTATACCCGGCATAGTGGAACCAAACAAGGAGAAAGTTCGTGAGGCGTGAGGCGCATAAAGGGAGAAGTGAAAAGTAAGAAGGGAGAAGTAACAAGTGGGGGAAAGGCCAAAATTATTTGTAGAGACGATCCGCTGGAGCGTTTTCTGAGTATCTATCAATCCCTTGTCAGACAAGGCTTTTTGCATACCCCCAAAATATCTTTGCAGAAAAACATAGAATTTTGTCCCTAAGAGAACACGTATCATTCATCTCTAGTCGAGCAAAAACCTTAATCTTTAAATCTTTGGAAAGAAAATTTCATGGTCATCATTACATTAATGGGGGATCTACAGACCCCTGAAGGAGAGCGTGCATTAGAGTGCCAAGTGGAAGATTCAATCACGATCAAACAGCTCATCAGGAAGCAAGGCAAGCCGTTACGAGAAATTTTCCAACTATTAAAACAGAAAAAAGTGATGGTCACTGTCAACAAGCGCATTGCCAGTGAAGCCACAAATGTCTATGACGGCGATGAGGTCAATA
>QIMB01000002.1 GCA_003233615.1 Nitrospirota bacterium | reverse complement strand
TGCTCGAATCATCTCCAATTCCTCAGGAACAATTACTTTCAAATTTGGGGTTATTTCTTGAATCTAAAAATTTGGCGCGTCTTCTTTTTCTTAATCATGTGTATCAACACATTATTGATGTCCAAGGCGTCATTATGGAGTTTGGAACTCGATGGGGACAAAATCTTGGCGTCCTCTCAGCATTGCGCGGAATTTATGAGCCATTTAATCGCCATAGAAAAATTATTGGGTTTGATTCCTTTTCGGGATTCCCGTCTGTGTCTCAACAGGATGGAATGAAATGGCAAGATGGGCAATTGGCGGTGACGGAAGGGTACGCCGCGTATTTGGAAAAGGTCTTACATGTGCATGAACAGGTGAATCCCCTTGAGCATATTAAAAAGTTTGAGCTTTGCCAGGGGGATGCTACGTGTGAAGTTCCACGTTACCTGACCGCTCATCCTGAAACCATTGTGGCTTTAGCCTACTTTGATTTTGATTTATTCGTCCACGTCTCACTAAAGGGAGCGTCTTAGTGTTTGACGAATTAAACGATCCTGACTCACCCGGTGAGACCACTGCACTCATGGAAGTATTTGGTTTAAATGCGGTGCGCCTACAAAGGTATCGCTATGCTTCCAGGGTGTCTTTTTTTGTAGTGGAATAAAGAACATACGGCCACTAAAGAGTGAGAAAGGTTGTAGTAGGTATATGACGACTGTGACACCAGGAAAGGCATCAGTTCATGGGCATCTGCCTTGGGTCTATGACTATCGTGAGAATATCACCACACAACATGGTGAAGATGGAGTCATCACAAAAATTTTCGATACTATTGGAGTGGCGAATTAATGGTGTGTTGACATCGGCGCACATGATGGGAATTTTTTGAGCAATTCCTGGAATTGGATTTGTAAAGAGCATTGGTGTGGAGTATTGGTTGAGGCAGATTCAGACAACTTTAAAAAAATAGCAACCTTCTATCAAAGTCGGGCTGATGTGCATTGTTTACATGAATTTGTCTCCGAGAAGCGATCTATTGATACTCTGCCGGCGGGTAAAGATGTGCCATATGATTTTGATTTGTTGTCTATTGATATTGATGGAATGGAATATCAACTTTGGGCTGCTTGAAAAATATCGCCCTAGAGTCGTCATTATAGAAGCCAATGCGAGTATGGGACCTGATGTGTTGTTTATTCAAACCGATCCAGGAAAACGGATCGGATCAAGTGTCTTGGCCATGGTGGAACTCGCGAAATCGAAAGGGTATGAACTGGTGGCGCATTTAGTCTCCAATTGTATTTTTGTTCGCCAGGAAGATTTTCATCTTTTGAAGATCACCGAAAATGCGTTGGAGCAGTTATTCACCAGTCCCTTTGTTCCGAGAGTGGTGTCGGATCTTGATGGTGTTCATTATTTGTTGAAAGAAGGACCCTGGGGTTTTACAGGCATGGTTCAAAGTAGTGCATGGACAAAATCTGAAGACGGTTTTATGCATACGGTTCGTTTACTGCAGCATTGGAATGTCGATTCTACTCTAGAGGTTCATGTTTCCCCCAAGAGCGGGTTTTTAGCTGGGATCCGGTATCCTAAAAATCATGACACGTTGGGAGCGTTTTTTCAGAGAATGAAACAATACTATCAGGCATCGTAGTGAGAATGGGCTCCTTATGAGGAATTGTGTAAATGCGGCAAACTCCTTAGCAACGTCCGGGACGTTGTTGGTGGCTGGGGCTTCAGGATTTATAGGAACTAACTTTCTACAACGAGTTGCGCAACAACCTGGGATTTCTGTCATTGCTGTTTATCGCACACGAAAACCCATTATACAGGGAAGCAATATTAGGTTTGTGCAGGCAGATTTAGGGGATCGTGAACAATGTTGGAATGTGATGAAAGATGTCGATCAAGTGTTTATGTTTGCAGGAAAGCTCTCAACGGCGGTTGTGCTAAAAAACAATCCTCTTGGTCCAGTCACAGAAAACACGGCAATTAATCTTAATATGTTGGAAGCGGCGTATCTGGCAGGCGTAAAAACGTATGTATGGTTGAGTAGTTCCACGGGCTATCCTCAATCATCCAGCCCATTGGTAGAAGACATGTTTTTTGAAGAGAATCCGCCTGCACCCTATGAGCCGGTGGGTTGGATGTCCCGGTATGTAGAAAAAATTGGGGCCCTCTATTCTTTACATTCTAAAGGGCGGTTCACTGTTATCTCTCTTCGCCCAACAGGAATATATGGGCCGTATGATGATTTTGAATTTGACACCTGCCATGCCTTGCCAGCATTGATGCGCCGGATTCTCGAACGACAAGATCCCATTGAAATTTGGGGGAGTGGGAAAGATGAACGTGATTATATTTTTGTTGATGATGTAGTTGATGCCTGCTTGATGGCAGCAAATACCATCACGGATTCCGTGGCATTGAACATTGGGAGCGGAACAACGTATTCCTTGAACCAATTGTTGGAGCTGATGCTCACAAGCGAAGTGTATGGTTTTAGCAACATGGTTCATCGAGGTGATATGGGATTACCTGTTATACGACGGATGATCAATTGTGATCACGCCAAAGAGGTTTTGAACTTTCAGGCCAAAACCGGGATAGAAGAGGGACTTCACCGGACCATGGATTGGCGCCGTCGCAAGATGAAGTCAGAAACAATGGAGCAAGTAGTTTGCGTTTAAATAGAATCAAACTCTACGCGAGATAGTCTAGGTAAAAAAGGAAAAACAATGTTTCGGATTGGTATCGTCGTTCCAAGCTGGCATTACTGGGATAATCCCTTCAAGTTACAACCCTTGTGGGAGTTGTATTACGCCACAGTTCTTGAGAAAGAATTCTCGCATGACGCCCATCAGATAGAGATTATCGATCTCAGGGGAGCGGCAGGAGAAACCTTAAACGACCGTGTTCATGATATTGCAGCCTATGATCTGTTCATCTATTGGATCATGAAGTCCGGGGATAGCGTGGAAATTCAGGGGATCGTGGAATTGCTACAACAGCAGTATCCCTCCGCCAAACACGTGGCCGGGGGGACACATGTCGATATGTGTACGGATGAATGTGTGGAGGTTTTTGATGCCGTTGTCGTGGGGCCAGGTGAATATTCGCTTACTCACATTGTCAGGGATATACATGCCACACAGCTCAAGAAGGTGTATCGGCAAAAATATACGGAAGTCTCCTTTTCTGATACTCCCTACCCCCGCAGAGAGTTTTTACCAACCGAAGCTATTGTGAACGATTTGTTATTTCAACAATATGGTGGTGTGCCTGGAACGTCCGTCTATTTTTCTCGTGGCTGTGTGTATAAATGTAGTTTTTGTGTCTACAACGTCCCGGGGTTTTTCCAGGTCAGAAGTTCTGAAATGATGAAAGCCGAAATTGCCTATTTGAAAGAAACCTATGGTGTCCAAGGTATTAATTTCCGAGACGAAGTTATTATTCTGCCTAATGAACGACTTTCTACGACAATGTTTGAGGCCTTGAGTGAAAGCCAAGTGATCTGGCGTGGGCAAACGACGACGGCCGCGACCGATAAACAACTCGCGTTGGCTCGTGAATCTGGGTGTCAGGAACTGGCCATCGGGGTGGAAACAATAGACAACCAGGTAATGAAAATCATCAACAAAGGTTGGCAAACGCAAACCCAAATTCGGCACTTTATAGAGCGATGTAAACAGGTGGGAATCCGGATCAAAATATGCCTGATTTTTGGGTTGCCAGGAGAGCCTCCTGATATTGTCGAGAAAACCATGGCCTTTATTGAAGAGACAGAGCCTGATTTTATCGGCCTTTCAGGGTTTTGTCCCGTTCCCGGTTCTCCTATATTTAATAATCCTAGTCAATATGGGATTCGTTACATCGATCAGGATTGGAGTCGGCATGCTCATTTGTTGTACCGGTTTGGTGACAAGGAAGAGGTGGGTTTACCCTTTGAATATGAAAAAGAGAATCGTTGGGGGAAAACCTTTTCGAGAGACCAAATACAACACAATATCCAAGTGACTCAGAAATGGTTGAACGAACGAGCGATGGTGTATTAATGCATACCCAAAATAGACTGGTCAGGCAATGGTCGTAAGAGATGCCAAAAGGTTCAAACTATATGAATGCAACTGAGACGATTTCTGATAAAGCGAGAACGCCTCATGTTCTCCACGCTACGACTGAAGGGGATGCTCAATTTTATCTTGAGAAATTAGCTGAAGGAATAGTTCGTTGTCAGGAATTCGCTATCCCTCTTTTGGAGTCGGTTCAGCAATATTCAGATGTTGTCAGTCGATTGCATAGAGACAGATTTGTCATTCTCAGAAATTATTTCCCTGCAGATCAGATCCAAATAATCCGAGTTCAAGTTGAGAAACTGGTTCGTACAAGAGAAGGTTTAGCTCCTATTCGTGCCCATGGCCAGGAAACTCCTCAAGACGTACATGAAGGAACCTACCAATATTTCAGCAACCTCTTTCGGCAGGAAATAGAAAATCCTCTGGAAGATCTTGTGTCGTCTGTAGGGATACAAGATCCATTAGTGGCTCTAGAGGATACCTCCAAACTAGTTTTTGATTCAGGGATCTTAGGCATGGGTACCGCATTTTATGGAGCAATGCCTATGGTGACTTTTTTGAAAATACGTTATGCCTTTCGGAATGCCTTCCCTCCGGCAGATACTCAATTCTTCCATGTTGATGGCGGAAGTTATAGAATCTTCAAAGCCCTGATGTATTTAAATGATGTAGAAGAGGGTGGAGGGGCATTTTGTTATGTCCGTGGAAGTCATCGATTGAAATGGGAGGGGTGGGATCAAAAGGCCCGTTATGAGGATGCCGAGATCCAAAACATATACGGAGCCAAAGCTGTGGTTCGTTGTTATGCCAGAGCTGGTGATGTCATTGTAGCCAATACGCCAGGCATTCACCGTGGGGAAAAACCAGTGAACAAGAATCGAGGAATTCTCATTGTGAACTATTGTCTTCATCCCGAATATGGATTTGAACATCCTGCTATCCGTATCAGAAAATGCAATAGAGAAACCCTCTCGCCTTTTGGGCAATTGGCCGCAGAACATCTTGTGGAGGTTGTGTAAATATGAATTCAGTTCTTCATGAGGTTATGTCCCATAAGTCAACCATGATTTCAGAATCAATTCGCAAGTTTTTCGAAGGAAAAAATGTTCTTGTCAGTGGTGGGAGTGGATTGATCGGACGGCAAATTGTAAGCCGGTTGCTAGAGGCCGGGGCCTGCGTTCGGAGTGTGTCGTTGGATGAGATTCAAGTCGAAGACAAGGTGGAGTATCTGAAGGGAGATTTGTGCGATTTTGAATTTTGTCAAAGCATTGTGAAGGATATGGATTGTGTATTTCATGTAGCGGGGATTAAAGGTTCCGTCGAAGTGACTACATCCAAACCTGCAAGCTTTTTCGTTCCGCTGTTGATGATGAACACGAATATATTGGAAGCCTGTCGGCTGAATAATGTTG
>QIMB01000231.1 GCA_003233615.1 Nitrospirota bacterium | reverse complement strand
TGTGGAGGATGATTCCAATGCCATCACGTGCAACCACGCTCCCGTGTAAGTGCTTTTCTTGCGGTTTCAGCGCCCGCGAGGCCATTCCAATATCAGCCAAGCCATTGATCGTATCGGCAATCCCTCGTGAGGAACCTCCCGTCTGCACATCTATTCTTGTGTCTGGATGAGTGACTTCGAAGCGTTTCCCGATTTCTAATAAAAGCGGGGCCATGGTTGACGAGCCGGTGATCACCAGTCTTCCACGATCAGCTTCCGCAGGTGATAGGAAAACAAGAACGTGCAGACACAGGAATACGTAGACAAAGAGAGTTCGGCAGGGGAGCAGAATACCAAGAGTAGTGCGTGTCATTGTGTTGTTATAGAAACGACGTGGACCAAAATATTAATCAAAGGAAATTTTTCAACATCCGAGGTTGATGGCCTTACCGGCCGTGGAGTCAGAGACATCTTCCGGTAATTGATAGACCATGGTTTTTCCTTCTCGCGTAGCTTCGACTAAACCATTTTCTCGCAAAACGGATAAATGATGGGACAACAAACTTTGTTCGACGTTTAATTCTTCCATGAGTTTTCCGACATTGTGAGGGCCAGCCATCAGGGCTTCTAATACCGCCAAGCAGGTCAAATCGGACAAGACTTTGAGTTTGTGCGCACACGAAGGAGAGGTGTTTTTTGCCTTCATGGTTAGAGAGTCTAAGATATATATGAAAAATTACAAATATGAATAGTATTTCATATAGATTTTTATCTATATCGAAAATCACTTTCGAGTCACGCGATCGTTGTATGAAGTCAAATCTAGATCTGATCGTTCAGGTCTCATCAAGAGTATGACTGACATTGTGGATGTCTTTGTTGCTTTTTGGACATTCTTGCACCACAGATTCAGGCGACCCATCAACAAGGTTGCAACGCGGGAATCCAGTGTTTTAACGTCCCTTCCGGGATGCCTGCTGACAACTGCAGGCATGACAGATAGAGGAGGACGAGCCATTAGATGAGGGTTCGCTCATTGGACATCGCCTTAAATAGCATCAAAGTTTTTCATCTTATGCCTTCAGCATGTGTTGCCATCTTGCAGGGATGTGGATGATCGATATACCATGATTTTTAGTCTAGATCTTCTCTTGCAATTCCTTCAAAATAGGAAATTATCGCGTGATGTGGGATCATACAGAAATTATGATAGGAGCCCTTGAATATTGCCGTGCCCTGAGAGGCTCCGTTCCAGCGGAGTCGAAGGATCTCGCCCAGTCGAACCAGACCATAGCTCAGCTAGATGCTGCGTATTGCTCAGCATGAAAAGATGGTTGACCGAGTATCCTTAGGGAAAGTGTATGGGTAGAACCGTTATGTTCGTTTGATTCGTGAAGTGGAACCAAGGAGAATGTTATGGCAACCATCGGACAATTCATGACACGTGATGTAATTTTCATTCACGAAGAGGCCAGTATTCAAGAAGCGGCACAGGCCATGCATAGCAAGCGAACAGGGTCGTTGTTGGTAAAAAACAACGACGACTTTACGGGAATTGTGACAGAAACGGATGTAGTACGGGCCGTCGCAGAACAACCTGCCGAGGTCGGTCAGCTAACTGTGAATGCGTTGATGTCCCATCCGATTATCACAGTAGATCGAAACATGTCACCCCACTACGCTCGAGATCTCATGGCTGGCCAGAAAATCCGGCATTTGGGAGTCACGGAAGAAGACAAAATTGTTGGCGTCATTTCCGTCAGGGATCTCTTGGGTTATTTTAAAACGGTGTCCCAAGAGCTTGAAGGCGAATGAAGTAATCAAAGCGATCAGTGAGATGATTGCAATGTGTTTTGATAGCAGATATTACATAAGATTGCCTATTCAATCTTTTTTTCTTCTTCTTGAATCATCGTACAGAGACGTTCTTCCTCCTGCCGAATTCGTGTGATGCGCTGTTCAATCCAGGGTCCAATAGTTTTTCGATGATCTGATGAGACGTATCATAACCCAAAGACACCGTTGCAGAGACACACGTGCTCGATGACCGGATAACGGTGAATGGATAAGACACCAACAATAAATTTGGAAGAGTGGTGAGGTCGCGTACTTCTGTCTGAATTTCAGTGTAAAACAATCCTCGTTCCGTGACCCGGCCGAATTATTTTTCCACACGAAGAAAATCTGGATCATACAGAAATTATGACTTGAGCTCTAGAAGGCTCTGCCTCCACATTGTCATTCTGAGAGCAACGAAGAATCTGCCTGAGCGATGGTGTGCGTGGATTGGGCGAGATCCTTCGACTCAGTCGGACTCCGCTCTGGATGACAAGATGAGGAACGCAGTGAGGGCCTGAGCAACATCGAAGGGCTCGAACCATGAATGCAGTATGATCCGAAAATCCCCTAACCGAAACCTTTGGATATCTCGTAACATAAAGCCTGCCATGGCATTGGACACGAAGGTAGCGGATGATAGGGTGATCACCATGGCTACCAGTTGAAACAGATCTTTATGTGTCTCCTTTTCCAGTGAGAGGGCACGAAGGATCAACATGATCCCCATGCTGACTAAGATCAGCATTCCAACTCGTGCTGAATAGCGCGTGTCTTCCTTCAACCTAAAAACAGCAGTTGGATCACGAAAGTCTGCACAACCCCTTGAGGTGCCTAGGACATGGAAAAATTAACGCATCACCTACAAGGTGACCACGCAATGCGTCCATTCCCTATGCACATCAATTACTTGTACAGCTTTTCGCTTTTAACTGTCGCTTGTAGGTTCAACCCGCCATTCCGCAGAAAGAACCATATCCCAGTGCTCACGAGTACAAGAGTCAGCAAAACGGGTAGGAAAATGGAAGAGTTTGAAAAAGATGATCGACGAGAGTCACGGGAATTTGTGTGGGAAAGGATGCAGTATTATGCCTGAAAGTTTCTATAGGATAAAGGCAGAAAGGAAATTGCAACGTGACAACGAAGGGTTGCCACCACGTTGGTTTGCTCGACAGAGGTTGAGCAGTCAACGAGGTGGCAGAGATGATTGCCGGAAGTTGTGAGTGCTTCCCTGAATGTAATTATGCAAACCAGTCTAGGCGACGGGCATCGATTGCATTTGCAACTGCCGTGGTTAATTTTTCATGATCAACTGGTTTGACTAAATAATCGGCCACGCCACTTTTCATGAGATGAAGAGCGAAATGTAAATCAGGAAATCCTGTCAGTACGATCACTGGGATGCTTGGATATTCTCGCTGGAAATAATTGATGGCTTCCACTCCATTGATATGAGGCATGCGTACATCTGTGATGATGACATCAATGACCATGGGGTGCTCTCCCTGGTTGAGGACGGTCATGGCCTGTTGGCCATCTTCAGCTTCAACAACATAGTATCCGTGTTTTTCTAGCGACATGCGAACGACGGTTCTAATGTCTTGCTCATCATCAATGATAAGCACTCCTCCTTGGTAGCTCTGTCCGGAAAACATACCTGCTGTTCGTTGCACTGAGTTAGCTGAATAGGTTGTGTTCATTGAAAATCCTCCTTTGATCATTCTTGATGAAATGTAGAATGTTTGCTTCGAACGAATGCAATGTTGAAAGTGCAACAGGCATGCCATAGGCCAAGATGGAAGAGAAATGAGGAATCGTTTCCTGAGGAATAGCCTGAATGGCTATGAAAAATGGCGGAAACCTTCTGCCATCATGCTGCTCTTATGTAAGAGAGGAATATATGAATATGTCTACGAATTATTCATAGTGTTCCAAAAATAGACATGTCTATTTAACCTAAAGACGGTAGTTGAGCGCGAAAAAGCTGTGCAAACAATTGATGTGCATAGGGAATGTATAAATTGCGTGGTCACCTTGTAGGTGATGAGTCAATTTTTATATTTCCTAGGTGCGTCAAGGGGTTGTGCAGACTTTCGTGATCCAACTGCTGTTTTTAGGTTTAAAGAAACAACTGGTGGAGGAAGGCGTGGAGCATTCCACTGTGATGAAAAAGGAAAAAGTGGGCTTAAATTAGATGAGGGACTTGCGAACAATGACAGAAGTCGTGGAGTGATACACGGTCCAATGTGCGGGGTCTTTAGAGAGTTGGACATAGTTGTGAATGTCTTCAGGTGAGCAGAGGCCGGTATTGCAGTATTGCTGTTCTAAAACTAAGGCTGATTCACCCATGACGTTGGCCATGGGAGATTGTCCAGGACACAGATGCATGATGGTCTGTGCGCGTTCGATATGAAAGCCTGCTTGTTCCAGTTTGCACGGAAGCCCCAGCGCATAGGCAGGGTTTAATCCTAAATTCATGAACATTCGGCACATAGCTTGATTCACGCGTGCTTGAGAGTTTCCGGTGTCCTGATCCAGTAATGTCGCAGACGTAAAGTCCGGTTCCTCAAAGAGTGACCACCCTCCCGGTTTGAGAAGTGAGAACATTTTATGAAGAATGTCCATGTCGGCTTGATTGTGAATAAGCACATATCTTCCATGAATAAGGTCAAAGGAATGGGATACATCAATTTCCAAAAATGTGCTCTTATACACCTGAAAAGGAGTGGACGTGAAGTCTTGAAGGTAAGTGGTGTTTTTGTCGACGCCTATCACCAGTCCGGATAGACCTATGCGTTGGCCAAGCCAACGTAAAATGGATCCTGCCCCTGCTCCCAGTTCCAAACACCGCCAACCGGGTTGAATCCCGATTTCTTCCAACAATGTGATGGTGGTTGGATCATTCGCGGCTTCAACCAACTGAAGGCGTCGAAACTCTCGCTCTTCTGATCTGTTATCAAAAATATAGGTGCTCATGTGGGTATATGACAGCCTGTTGTCTTCTTGTCCTCGTTCCTTTTTGTGGAAATGTAGAAGAGGATCATGTGTTGCAAAGACGCCATCCCTTCTTTTTGTCATCTGATCCATTCCCGGTTACTCGTTCTATCAGACCTTCCCACTTCAGCATCTCCCCACAGGTGTGATCTAATTCTACGTTCCCCATGCTATGCAACCCAGCTCGACGAGCCACTTCCTCCTGGAGAACCCCCTTGAATCCAGGACCGGCGTCCGGATGACTACGCAGGACTTCTAACACATGGTCCTTTAATTGGTTGATGAGATCTGAGCCCCGTTGATGAAGATTCATCGCACCTCCTCTCATTAGGTCGTTGGCTATCGAAACCTATGTGATGACAAAAGCCCATAGCTTAACCCATGTTCTTGTCAATTAGGTAGATATCTGATTGCAGAAGATCATACGGCCTAGTGATTCTTTCATGTCGATAAGAACGTCGTAACCCGGTACTCCTAATACCAGGTACAACTATCGGCATACATGATCGTAACCGAATACCATGAGGTCTCAAATGTGAGATCCCTAGCCGCAAAAAAATATGGGGTGTTCAGCTTTACGACTGGGTGTTATCCGCCCACATGGGCTTTGAGAATTCCAGAATCTTTTATACGGGGATCCTCTGGAGCCAAATTCAAGGCCATTTTAAAATGATTCGTGGCTTCACCATGGTTCCCTAGTTTATCCAATGCGAGCGCAAGATTGTAATGGGCTTCAGGAAGATCAGCATTCGTGGCTAAGGCTTTATTAAAGTGCTCTTGGGCTACATCCCAATGCCCTTGCTGGTAATGGTTGACCCCTTCATCGTTTTCTCCGGCACCGGCGGCTCCTTCAGTGGCCGGAAGAGCGCCCTCAACGGTTGATGATTCCCCCCATACTGTTCGGAATCACATCCACTCCACACCAACACGACAAGAATGAGTATTCCGAGACCTAAAGTTTGTAGTTTCATCGTATCCTCCTTGAGTACATGGTACGTGGCATGAAAGCATATCGTAGGATTAGCACGTGGCATTTTGGTGTTCGTTAAAACCGTAGCCTGAAGGAAAACATTATCAGGGTGACCGCCGTGATTCATAAGTCGATTGCTCTCAATGTCCGGGCTTCGGTTTGAAGTAGAAAAGGCATGACAGAAAAGTTAGGATAGAAAAGCTATAGTTGAAAAGAAGGAACACGTACAAGCAATGCGGGCCCTCTTTCTTATGAAAGAGAGCCCGCATTTATCTTGGCACTTGATGCGCCGGAATATTCACATTTTCTGTTAACCCGTTGGCTGCGAAACTTCCTCTTCGTTATGATCTTCGAAGAATCAGTTGCCGTAGAGTAGATTCTTGTGGTTGTTTTCCTATCTGAAATATTTTCCTTTTTTCTAATGTATTTTCTTACTTACTCTCTATGATCCACAGGGTTCATGCTCTCATTGGATGTCTCGTGGACGAATTATGGTCTCTAGGACCTTTTGTATGCCTACGGGCATATACAGTGTTTCAATGAGACGTCCTTCTCAGCAACTTTTCTTCACCCGCTTAGACGAGAAGTTCATGCCTACGCTCGCCACGGGCCTTACTTTTTTGGTGGACTGAGGTCGTTCATGTGCAACCCCCTCTTGTTTGAGTCTGGGACTACATGCACTGTTGTGTTTCATAAGTCCCAGGAGAGTAATTTTGTCCTATTTGAAATGGTATGCCTCTATTAGGAGGATGTCAACGCGTTTTTATGCTTGAAGAAGGCCAGGTTGTGTTGCTGAATGGTTTTGT
>QIMB01000139.1 GCA_003233615.1 Nitrospirota bacterium | reverse complement strand
TCTTTTTTGAATGCCCCTCATGCCAATCACGGTTCTCGATGATCACAAATCCCGGTGAAACCCAAATGGTCACTTCGTTGGGTGTGCAATTAGGTGGTCGTACCGAGGCCCCCAAGCCTTTAGAAATGACTCGTGGTGGGTTGGAGTCAGATGTGTCAGCAGGCATGGGCCAAATGGCGGACTATTTGAACGATAAAATTCAAGCAGGGGAATCAGCTTCTGCCGCACCAGCCGCTTCTGCTGCTCCGGCAACAGGATCGGGAGAAAGCGGTGGCTGTCCGTTTTCAGCCGTGGTTGCCCAAATGGGGTTAGGGTCTTCAGGGTCAGCTGCTAAGGCTCCAGAGGTTGAAGCCTTATTGTGGTCGCCGGATGCCCAAGAGAAATTGGCGAAATTGCCATCGTTTGTGCAACCGATGGTGAAAAGCAGTGTGGAAACGTATGCGCGCAAAAATGATTTTAAGACCGTGACGCTCCAAGTTATGGATGATTCCAAAAATTCCACCACCGAGGGGATAAGTTGGACACCAGAAGCGAAGGAACGGTTGGATAACATTCCCGATTTTATTCAGCCCATGGCCCGCCGAGAAATCGAACGCCTAGAAATCATGGAAGAAGCCAAGGACAAATTCATGAAGTTCATGTAGGTCTGCATTAATATTTCAGGTCTTTCTAAGGGCGGTTCTTGAAAAAGAGCCGCCTTTTTTGTACCAGGACACCTAGCCTGGTCCGTCATTCCCGCGAAAGTTAAGATTCGTTTTTTTAAATGAGTGGAGTCCATACGTAGCCAAGACCAACTCATGTGTAATGTCCTAATTCCATCGTTAAACTTTATGAGTGGTTTTTTTAAATAAAAAGACATACACTGCAGAAAGAAAAGTATTACGGATTAGCCATGCCGAAAATTAACCATAAAATTATTCAATGGGCGAGAACGACTGCGGGTCTCGATGAGGAACAAGCAGCGAAAAAGCTCGGTCTTACAGATACTAAAAAAGCAAGTGCGATCGAAACATTGTTGGCTCTTGAAAATGGAGACGTATTCCCTTCACGACCACAGCTTGTAAAAATGTCTAAGCACTACCGGCGTCCGCTTTTAACATTTTATTTGTCCGATGTGCCTCGCCACGGCAACCGTGGACAAGATTATAGAACTCTTTCTGATACTGTAGAAATCACCCAAAAAGCATTGGTTGATGTCGTTATCCGTGATATCCAAACAAGACAATCGTTGGTGCGTAGTGTTTTAGAAGATGAAGACGAAGCCATAAGACTACCATTTGTTAATTCTTTAGAAGTAGAGGACGGTGTCAATAGAGCTGTTAGTTCTCTTAAGAAGCGTCTGGAATGGAACTTAAATGAATATAGGAAGCACTCAAATATTGAAAAGGCCTTTGCTTTTTTGCGAGGGAAGGCTGAGGAAATCGGAGTTTTTGTACTATTAGTTGATAACTTGGGTAGTCACCACACTACCATTGAGACCGAAGCGTTCCGTGGCTTTGCTCTAGCGGATAAAGTCGCACCGTTTATCGCTATCAATGCCAATGATTCTAGGGGTGCATGGTGCTTCACGCTACTGCATGAACTCGTTCATCTTTGGCTTGGTGCAACGGGTGTCAGCGGTAATTTCGGGAAACAGAAGGTAGAAAAATTTTGCAATGATGTCGCAAGTGAATTACTTGTCCCAATGATGGAAGTTAAGGAAGTTCGAATAGATAATAAAACTGAATTTCTGGAAGCAAAGAATACCATTGAAAATTTTGCTAGAAGCCGAAATGTTAGCAATACCATGGTAGCTTATAAACTATGTCGGGCTAATTGCATTACATTTGAACGATTTTTGGAGTTCAAGTCTAGTTTTAAAGAAGATTGGGTGAAATTCAAAAAAAAGGAACGTCTGAAGGCCAAAGACAAACAGCCTAAGGGTCTTTATTACCCAACCAAGCGACAAAGGGTTGGAGCAGCTCTGATTAATTTGGTGAGCCGTATGATGTATGACGGTGCAATAACAACGACTAAGGCTGGGAAGGTTCTTGGTGTCAGACCACAAAATGTCGAAGGTGTCTTAGCGAATATCCGTCCATACATCGCCCGAAATTTGGTCTAGGGGAAAGCTATTGCTTTATCTCCTAGATGCAAATGTTTTAATAGATGCTAATAGAGATTACTACCCCATTGGCCGTGTCGATGAATTTTGGGAGTGGCTCATTCATTATGGAGAGCAAGGTAATATCAAAATTCCCATAGAAATCTACGAAGAATTAAAGGCAGGAAAGAGGGCTGAAAATGATGATGAATTGTTAAAGTGGATTAATGATAATCGAATAGAATCCGCCCTTAGACTTGATGAAGATGTTGATGTTGAACTTGTCCGAAAAGTCACCGAAGAAGGATATGCGGACAATCTTACTGACATAGAAATTGAGACTCTAGGCCGAGATCCGTTTTTTATTGCCTATGCGCTTCGCAACCCAAAGGAAAGATCGATTGTCACAACCGAGAATTCAAAACCAAGCAAGAAACGACAAAACAAGAAAATTCCTGATGTGTGTAAATATTTTGGAATTCAACCTTTTAACACCTATCAATTAACACGGTTGTTGGATTTTAAAACGAATTGGAAGGCTTAACTTATTTCCCGCCTTGGGCGCGGCTGAGTCGTGATACCAAATTCGACATCTTGGCGGCGACTGTTTGAGCGGAGCGAGTTTCGCCGCTATTTTATTTGGTGTCGGGGCGAAGGTATCTCGAAAAGGCCGCGAACGCGAACGGGCGAATATGGTTTTGGATCTTTTTGCCGAAACAAAAGGATCTCGGCTGCGGGGCCGAAACCCCGCTTAATAAAATCCCTTCCAATTCGCATACGGCTTCAATCGGTAAATGTCTTCTACTGGATTGGGTAAGATGACACCTTGTTCTTCTAGTACCTTTGCGGTGCGCCAGAGGGGGAGGCCGACGATGGTGGGGTAATCCCCGTCGATTTTTTCAATAAGCTTTGCTCCCTGTCCTTGAATTGAATAGGCTCCCGCTTTTCCGAGACTTTCTTCGGTTTCCAAATAGGTTTTGAGTGTTGGTTCATCAAACGGTTTGATCCACACCCGTGCAGTTTCTACGAAATCGATACAAACATTAGCAGCTTGTTGAATGACGGCCACACCGGTATGGACCTGGTGACACTGGCCTCGTAAGTCCCGAAGCATTGTTTCGGCTTCTTGCATGTTCTCAGGCTTCCCTAACAGGCTTCCTTCGATCTCTATTACGGTATCGCTGCCTATGACGATGTCTTGCGGGTGTTCATCAGCCACGGATTGGGCCTTGTCTCGCGCGAGCTGGCGGGTTTGTTCGCAGGGTGAGAGATTTGGTGAGAGCAGCTCGTCGCACGTTGGTGGGATAATGTGAAAGGGCAGTCCCAATAAGTCGAGTAACTCTCGACGACGAGGAGATGTCGAAGCCAAAACAATGTGCATGATGAACTGGAGATGCTTTAAGCCAGTGTGGGGCTTGTCATATATGGACGCTCCCGAGAATGCAAGGGTTCTTGGTCGAAAATAACGCATGAGGTTTGCCGTCATGTATCCGGCCTGTTTACACGGTCCCGTGACCGCTGGCCTTGATGGAATCCGCCTCTCAGAAGGGCGGAAGAGAGACGCCCAGTCAAGTTATCGAGCTGTAATTGGGTCAGGCCTGCGTTATTGCATTGAGTAAGAAAATGTGGTCGGGCATAAGTATTGATAGGATTTGATATTCCCATCACACCCACCAGTATGAATACGTGATTTGATTCTTGATGAGTTTCCCGTCCTCGAGTGAGGCTGAATTTGGAGTCAGATCTTTTGTTGAGAGTTCAGTAAAGTCAAAAATTTCAAACGCTCACTTTAGCTCCGCCTTGGGTGCAGCTTTGACGCGGAACAAAATTCGATTATTGTGGCAAGCACTGTTTGAGTGGAGCGAGTTGCGCAGCCATTTAATTTGGTGTCAGGCCGAAGGCTGCTCGGAGAGGCCGCGAACGGGCGGATATGGTTTTGGGTCCTTTTGCCGAAACAAAAGGATCTCGTCGGCGGGGACGAAACCCCGCAAGGAAAATAAAAAATAAGGTCCTAGATTCCCCCTTTCACGGGAATGACCGCTTTAGACAATCCTTCTTGTCTCTCTTTCAACCTGTTACTCTCCAAATTCCTTCCAATTTTTTTACGATTTAATTCGATAAATTTCTTCTATAGGTGCTAACAGGTTACTGTAAGCTAATCTTTCGAACTATATATTAAGATGTATATATACTATAATATATATCAATGTGGGTGATCTATGAACAGAAGCCGGTCTTAAAAATCCTTGATCGGCTTCCTTCTGATGTTCTATTGAAGTATGAAGCTTGGAAAAGGATCGTTGAGTTAGAGGGTCCGGTAGGCCTTCGATCAATTAAGGGGTTTCACGATGAAACCCTAAAGGGAGAGTGGAAAGGATATCGATCATCCAGACTAGGCAAGAAATGGCGTGTGATTTACTATGTTGCGAAAGGGCAACTCGAAGTGTACGTGGTTGAAGTCATGCCTCACACCTATTAACCCGGGAGAACACATATGGCTATGAATAAAAAAGAATTCGTGCGAGCCAAAGTTAATCGCAAGATTACGCCTGGGGAAATGCTACGGACACTGAGGGAATTACAGGAATTGACACAAAAAGAACTTGCGGATGCAACAGGAATCTCGCAATCCAATATCTCAGCAATGGAAAACGATGGGAGCCAAATAGGCCGAGAACGGGCCTTGGTCTTGGCGAGCGTGTTAAAAGTTCATCCAGCTGTGATTCTTTTCCCTGACTTTGATATTGCCCAAGTCGCATAGGCTTTCCTCAGATATAAAATTCAAGCCTTGGGCGCGGCTGAGCCCCGATGCCAAATTCGATTTTATGGCGGCTGTTTGAGCCCTTGGACAAGGCTCAGAGCGGGCTCCGCGAGTTTCGTAGCCATTTAATTTGGTGTCGGGGCGAAGGCACTTCGAAGAGGCCGTGAACGGGCGAATGATCGACAGAGGTAGGTCCTCACGGACTTTCCCTGTCACACCACCGTACGTACGGATCCGTATACGGCGGTTCGGTGGGTTACGCGATTGGCACCAGGACAGACTGCTCGCCACTGATCACCCCTCGCCGGGCTTTCGACTGGGCGGGTCGCCGCGAGCGATTCGACACGTCCTCGTCAGCCCTTCGGGCTTCACCCGTATCTTCTGTCGGGAAGGCCAGAGTTACCTGGTCATTCAGCCGCTTGTCGCTCATGAGTTCCGCTGTCTACTCACCTCTCCGCACCGTTCAGGCCTTCATCCTTGGTAGGACTACTATGCCCTCTGCTGACTCCTCTCGCTCGCTCTGGCTGGATCACTCCAGCCTCAGTCTTGCTGCCAAGACAGACGAGAGGTCTCCCGAGGTACGTTCAACCGCCTTCAGCGCACGACCGCCAGATTTACAGCCAGAGCCCTTGATGGATACGGACTTCGTGAAAACCAGCCCACTCGTCCGGCCCTGACTGCCTCGTATCTGGTTCTTGTTCATCGGCCCACGCTTTTGCTCCACGCTGCCTTCAGACCCCGCCTCACGACGACGCCGACGCCCTTGCGCTTTGCTATGACTGCACCTCCATCAGGTTGTCAAAGGGACTTGCACCCTCAAGCTGTTGAACATGCTCGGCACACTGGGTTTGGCTACTTTTGCCGAAACAAAAGGACCTCGTCGTCGTCGAACCCCCGAATCTACATGCTCAGCCGCTTCCAAAGTAGGTGATCATTATAGGAATGACGGTCCTGAATGATGTGCAAGGCTGCCTCCAATGAAGATTCTCATTCAAATAATTTGTAGATACTTTTTTCGTTCATCACGCAACCAGGGGTTTTGGGGGCAAAGCTCGAAGATAAATTGACAGGGGATGGAAACATTCTTTAGTTTCGATATGGTGTCGTTCAGTCATGAAGGACAGGGAGAGAGCCATGCATAACGAATTTACTGCGATCATTGAACAGGATGAGGAGTGGTACATTGCGTACTGCCCGGAAATCCCCGGAGCGAACGGACAAGGCAGAACCCAAGAGGAAGCGAGAGTCAGTCTTGCTGAGGCCATTGCCCTGATCTTAGAGGACCGACGGGAGGATGCTCTGCGCGGAACGCCTCCGGATGCCATACGAGGCAAGGTGACCATTGGGTGAAGCGGAATGCACTGCTTCGTCACCTTCGAAAAATGGGTGCTACCTCAAACGTGAAGGTGGGTCTCATTCTTTGTGGGTGAATCCCTCTACCGGTGCGGTGGAAGCTATTCCACGACATGCTGAGATTGCAGATCGCCTCGCAAAGAAGATCTGCCGAAACCTCTCTCTTCCCTTCGTTGGTGAGTAAGCTAAAATTCTTTCCAATTCGCATACGGCTTCAATCGGTAAATTTCCTCCACTGGATTAGGTAACACGATTCCTTGTTTCTCCAATTCTTTGGCTGTTCTCCAAAGGGGGAGGCCGACGATGGTGGGGTAATCCCCTTCAATTTTTTTGATCAGCTTCGCGCCTTCCCCTTGAATTGAATAGGCTCCGGCCTTTCCTAAGCTTTCTTCAGTTGCTAGGTAAAATTTGAGTGTGTGTTCATCAAATGATGTCATCCAGACTTGTGCGGTTTCCACAAAGTTGATGGAGACTTCGTTAGCCTGATGTATGATGGCTACCCCCGTATGAACGTGATGATTTTTCCCTCGAAGATTCTGAAGCATGGTTTCGGCATCTTGCATATTTTCCGGCTTTCCTAACAGTTTTCCTTCGATTTCTATGACAGTATCGCTACCTATGATGAGGTCTTGTGGATGCTGATCGGCTACAGATAGTGCCTTGTCCAGCGCGAGCTGTAAGGTTTGTGTGCTAGGGGAGAGATTGGGTGAGAGCAGCTCGTCGCACGTTGGTGGGATAATGTGAAAGGTCAGTCCCAATAAGTCGAGTAACTCTCGACGACGAGGAGAGGATGACGCTAAAACGATGTGCATGATCTGGTTTTATACAAGCGTGGATTCACGTGTTAGGTCTTGTGTTTCCGTATGGGTGGCAAGATAGGCTTGAAGGATATCCTTGACGTCCTGAACCCCGTTGGTTCTGACCAGTTGAGCGCGCATGGCGGCTGCATGTGGAAAGCTCGAACAATACCAACCTAAGTGTTTACGCATGCGGACGAAACGTCCTGGCTCATTCATGGTTTCGAAACGTTGTGCATGGGTGAGCATGGCGTGAAATTGTTCATGCACATTCGGTTGGAATGTTGTGAGCTGAGCGCAGGATTGTGTCATGAGTATTTCTCGCATTGCCCTGATCTCTTGGAAAATCCATGGATTTCCTAATGCACCGCGACCAATCAAGACTCCGTCGACGCCTGATTCTTGAATGCGTTGATGAGCGTCAGTGAGATTCTTAATGTCTCCATTTCCCAATGTCACAATGCCGTGACGTCGAATGCGTGTTGCCGCGTGCGCAATGGCTTCCCAGTCCGATTGTCCACGGTACATTTGTGAGAGGGTTCGGCCATGAATGGCAATGGCTTCCGGTCGACCTTGGATGAGGCAGTCGCTCCATTCATCAATAATATTGCAGTCAAAGCCTAAACGGGTTTTGACGGAGAGAGGGATGGTTGATCGCTCTCGATGTTCTGTGAGCTCGGGGTGTTCGGCCTTGAGCTGAGCAATGGCTTGGAGTGCACTGGGCTTGAGTCCAAGGTCTGTCAGCGATTGCCCCTCGGACCAATCCTGAATGCCTTGTCGAGTGTTTTCCATTAATTCTAAGGCGAGATTTGGTGTACGAATGAGCCCTGCCCCGGATCCAGAAGAGGCGACATTTTTGGAGGGACAACCCATGTTGATGTCGAGCCCGTCAAACCCCAGTTCACACACCACATGCGCTGCTTGGTAAAATAAAGCCGGATCTTTTCCGTATATTTGCGCGATGACCGGACGTTCTACGTTTGAATAGCGCAGACTGTCGAGGGCTTGTAGGCGTCCGGAACAAATGTCGTGAACATTGGTGAATTCGGTAAATACGATATCGGGCTTGCCATAGGTTGCGACAATATATCGGAAAACCGAATCGGTAACACCGTCCATGGGTGCTAATCCGATGATTGGATACGGGAGTGTTTTCCAGAATGTTGTCGTCATACTATGTTGTAGCCTTATAGATATTATCTTGATTTTAGCCTATGAGATACTGAAAAAGAATACGGTTCCTACTGTTTTTTCTTTCCTACAGACTCAGACATCATGGAGGAAAACGCTCTGGAAGATGTGGGAGTAAAGCCGCCTGTCATCGATGTTGGAAAACGCGGGTACCTTCGACGATGTATTGATTGTCTGAATGTCTTCATCATTGTACCTCCGGATCTTTGGAAGGTCTCTCCTGTTCCATGATAATATTTCCCTTCACATAGCAACATGCTAAGCTTAACGGGAAAGGTAGACATTGATGATCAAGTTTGACAAGTTGGCGAAGTCACATGTGCCGGATGTGGTCTTGTATCATGCTGAATGCATGGACGGTTTTGGTGCGGCCTGGGCGTTGTGGAAGCGGTTTCCTGAGTCGCGGTTTGTTCCCGTGAAGCATGGCTTTCCTCAACCGGACGGGCTCGATAACCAACACGTGGTGATGGTTGATTTTAGTTATCACCGAGAAGACATCCTGGCATTAGCTGATTGTACGGCTAGCCTGCAAATTCTCGATCATCATATTACCGCTGAATCGGCTTTGGCTGATTTGCCGTATGCCTACTTCGATATGGAGCACAGTGGGGCTGTCCTTGCTTGGGAATGGGCTCATACGCAACCCGTACCGTGGCTATTGCAATATATTCAAGATAAGGATTTGTGGCATTGGCACCTTCCACATAGTCGGGAAATTAGCGCAGCGCTAGCGTCATATCCCTTTGATTTTTCGATTTGGGAACAGTTCCAGTTTGACACGTTGAAAATTGAAGGCACTGGTATTTTGCGATCCGAAAATAATTTGGTCGATAAGTTGGTTCAGGATGCCGTCATGGTTTCTCTTGCAGGGTGTACAGTACCAGCAGTGCATTCACCGGTGCTGGCGAGTCAAATTGGTGAACGGCTTGCCGCGCACTATGCTTTTGGAGTGATCTGGCACCAGAAAGAAGGGCGACGATATTTTTCGCTTCGTTCAAAAACCGGTGGAATATCCGTTTCTGAGATTGCCGCACAATATGGTGGTGGTGGCCATACGCATGCCGCAGGATTTTCCGTGGCTCTAAGCGATGATTCTTCCCATCTTCTGAATCCTGTCGTAGACCTTCCTGTTCAAGTTTCGCCTGCTCCTTTGTCGTAATTTTGTGCGTTCACGCCTGGTGTATCAATGATTCCATTACGGGATGACAATCCGACAGAAATTACCCCGATTGTCACTGTGACAACTATTGTCATGTGTGTACTGGTCTTTCTGTATGAAGTCTCTTTGCCGGCCCAAAGC
>QIMB01000494.1 GCA_003233615.1 Nitrospirota bacterium | reverse complement strand
TTTGATGGTCAGATCCCATCAGAGGCCTTTCAGCTCTTTACTGACATGTTGCCGTGGCTCATTGTGATTCGTGGGCTGTCGTTTATGGTTTTTCGTCTGAACGAAGGCCTGTGGCGATACGTGAGTATTTGGGATGTCAAGAAAATCGTAGTGGGTGTGCTGACGGGAACCCTCGTCTTTTATGGCGTGGTGGTGTGGGGATTTGAGGCGACCGGCTATCCCCGTGCTGTTTATCTCATGGATAGTATCGTGTTGGTGGGGTTGCTGGTTGGTCTCAGGCTTGCGGTCAGACTTTTTCGAGAACGCAAGGTTCTGAGTCGAATGAAGCGTGTGTTAATTGTTGGAGCGGGCGATGCTGGAGCAAAGATCGTTCGTGAAATGCAGACGCATCCATCCTGTTCCTATGCGCCAATAGGGTTTGTCGATGACGACCCATCTAAATTAGGCAAGCGCATTCATGGTGTACAAGTCCTTGGTGTTCGGCATGATTTAGCTGATCTTCTTCAGACATTAAAACCGGAGGAAGTCTTAGTAGCGTTGCCTGGAGTAGACCCTGCCATTGTGAGGGACATTACGACAATTTTATCGCCGTTTAAACTGCCTATTAAGACGCTGCCAAGGCTGGAAGATATTTTAGAGGGTAAAGTCTCCATCAACCAGATACGACCTCTTGTGATTGAAGATTTACTTCAGCGACCGCCGGTTGATTTAAATCCTCAGCCTGTCCAACGACTAATCGAAGGGAAGTGTGTCTTTGTGACCGGAGCCGGAGGCTCCATCGGTTCGGAACTCTGTCGTCAAATTGTTGGGTTTCGTCCGAAAGCTCTCATTCTCTATGAGCGCCATGAGAATAGTTTGTATACAATCGGAAGTGAATTGGCTGACCATGGTCACGCCTTGTTAATCCATCCAGTGCTCGGAGACATCACGGATGTCGAGCGTCTCAGAGAAACGATACAGAAACATCAACCCGATATTATTTTTCATGCAGCGGCGCACAAGCATGTTCCTTTAATGGAAATGAATCCAGGCGAAGCGTTGAAAAATAATGTGCTGGGGACACGGGTCGTGGCAGAAGCGGCTATGCAAGGCGGGGTTGAGCACTTTGTGTTGATTTCCACTGATAAGGCGGTCAACCCTTCGAGTGTCATGGGAGCGACGAAACGAGGCGCCGAATTAGTCATTCAGACATTAGCTCAACAAGGTACTACATGTTTTCTCACTGTGCGCTTTGGCAATGTCTTGGGGAGTAATGGCAGTGTGGTGCCGCGGTTTCAAGCACAGATCAATGCGGGAGGCCCAGTCACGGTGACCCATCCAGAGGTTCGACGATATTTCATGTCGATCCCGGAGGCTGTGGGTTTGGTGTTGCAAGCTGCTACGCTCGGCGAACAAGGTGCGATTTATCTGCTGGAAATGGGAGAGCAAATTAAACTAGTGGATCTTGCTCGTAACCTCATCCGCCTTTCGGGCCGGCTGCCTCATAAGGAAATTGCGATTGAGTTTGTGGGATTGCGGCCCGGGGAAAAATTGGAAGAGGAGTTGATTGGGCAGGGTGAAATAGCGCGGCCATCCTCCCTGGACAAGATTCTTAAGGTCGATGCTACCGCCTTTTTGGATTTCACTGTGTTCGATACAATGCATGAAGTAGCGGAGCGGTCTCAGCTGAATGATCCTCAGGTGGTTCTCCAGTATTTGCATCAACTTGTGCCCACATTTTGTCCAAAAAACAATTTGAGCGAAGGACAATCGTTACCAGGTAATGTTCCATTCTCAGCAGGGACTCTCGCACCCGACATCAAGCGGATTCTCATTGTGGATGATGATCTTGATGCGCGGACGGCCATTCGTGTTGTGCTTGAGGCTCGTGGGTATGTGTGCAAAGAAGCAGAGCATACGACAGCAGCCTTAGCGTGGCTTGAAAAAGAGCATATTGATTTGGTGATCACCGATAATCACAAAATGCCAGTATGTGAAGGTCTTGAATTTCTTAAACGGCTGAAAGGCGACAATGGTGTCAGTCAGCAACTCGTGATGGTGGTGAGTGGAAATTTCGCGGAAGAGGATAAAGACAAGGTCTTGCAAGCGGGAGCGTGTGCCGTATTTTCCAAGCCTGAACAATTTGAGGAATTGTTGCCGGCTATTGATCGAATTCTTCAGTATTCGTAGCATAGTTTTTGTGGTGCTTCCCTCTTTATGTGTATCAGCAGAACACTGATGCCCCTTATGTAACGTCTCTCCCTTACCGATAATCTCAAGGTACTTTGGATCTTCACAGAAAGAATAGGAATAACATGGCATGACAAAGGCATCAGGAGTATCTCAAGAGGAAGTTTCCGCTCACATTGGTAATGTCCTTCGGTCGGAAATCAACAAGAATGCGGACTATGATTTGGAGGAATGGATACAAGCACGGGTTCACATCTCTCAGGGTGAGATGGTTATGGATGTGGGATGTGGTAACGGAAAACAAGTAGCGGTGTTCTCTGATTTAGTCGGTAGCACTGGTAAGGTGATAGGCGCTGATATTTTCAGCCAAGTTCCTGGGCTTTTGGACAAAGCTCGGGAGAAGCTAGCTGATAAGGCGAACATTGAATTGCTGGACCATAGTGCCAGTGTCCCGTTTCCTCAGAGTGATCACACCTTTGATGTGATCACGAGCTGCTATTCGATTTATTACGTTGACGATATTCGTGCATCGCTCAGAGAGTTTAAACGACTATTGAAAAGTGGCGGGCGCTGTTTTCTTGTCGGCCCTGCCTGGGATAATTCTCGGGAGTTTTATGATCTTAATCGTGACATCACGAAACAAGAGCTCCCAAAGAATTTTTCAGAGCGACTCTGGCGAATCAACAATGAAGTGATCCCTGCGGCCTATGAGATATTTCATCGCGTGGAAGTCTCTCCGTTTGTGAATCGTGTATTTTTTGAAGGAGACCATGGTGTGAAAGCTGTGGAAGAGTATTTTCGTGCGTCATTACTGTTTCAGGAAGATAGTGAACAACATGATGCACGAGAGCAGTTTGCAAAGGAATTTGTGAAACGTGTAAAAATGGAAATAGAGAAGAATGGACGTTATATCATTTATAAACGCGCGATCGGGCTGACTCTGTATAAGGAAAATGAATGAATATTCTTGTTGTAAGTGCACATCCGGATGATGAGGTCTTGGGACTCGGTGGGACTCTGGCTCGACATGTTCAGCAGCACGATGTGGTGTATCCCGCTATTTTTGCAGATGCGTCTCAAGTGCGTTATTCTGAAGAGAAAAGAAAGGATTTGAAGAGTGCGTGTGTGAAATCGTGTGCGGAGCTCGGAGCCCAACCCCCAGAGTTTTTAGGATTCCCGGACCAAAAATTAGATACCTATTCTCAAATTGATCTCACCAAAGCGATTGAGGCGCTTATTGTCAAATACCACTGTGAAGTGGTCTATACCCACCACTTTGGCGATATGAATCGGGATCACCAGCTTCTGCACGAAGCAACACTCGTCGCCACTCGCCCCAAGCCCGGTGGAATCGTACAGCGGGTGCTGAGTTATTCTGTTCCCTCTTCTACAGAGTGGGCTCCATATTTTGCTGGAAGAAGCTTTGTGCCAAATTGGTTTGTTGATATAGCTACCACCCTACCTCAGAAAATTAGAGCTTTAGCCCACTATTCCTCAGAGACTCCCCCATATCCCCATCCCCGGTCTCTTGAAGCCGTTGAAAATCAGGCCAAGTTTTGGGGAAGTAGCGTCGGCTTTGAATATGCGGAGCCATTTATGCTTATGCGTAATCTCGTTGTGCTCTAATTTAGTCGTGAAACGGTTTACGGATATTCTGATAAGCATCAGTGTTCTTCTCGTATTTCTTCCTTTTGGTCTATTGATCATGACTGCAATTGCTATTTTCGATCCAGGCCCAATCTTTTACAAGCAAGAACGGATTGGGAAGGATGGCAAAAAGTTTTTATTATGGAAATTTCGTACGATGCGTGTACACCAAGCATCCGAGGGACAAGAGATTACACATGGAACACGGGATCCAAGAATTACCCTTCTGGGGTACTATTTGCGCATGCTCAAATTAGACGAAATTCCACAGATGTTGAATGTGATAAAGGGCGAAATGAGCTTGGTCGGTCCACGACCTGAGGTAGAAAAGTACGTACGTTTGTATAATGATGAACAGAAAAAGATTCTTGCGCTCCGTCCTGGCTGTACTGATATTACGGTGATTCGAGGTCATTTACATGATGCTGCCTTACTTGATCAGCAGCAGGACGATCCTGAACGTTACTACATTAAGACTCTTATGCCAAAGAAATTAGCCCACAATTTGTACTATTTACACCACCAGTCATTTTGGTTAGATCTGAAAATTTTGATCGGTACGATTCTGTTATTATTAAGAATCTCTAAAAACCAGCCGATGAACGACAATAGATGAATGATCATCTTGGAATACCAGAGATCGAGTTGTCGGAGAAGAACAACAAGAAAACTTGATCCGTTTTTTTTGGTAGGGTATTATTCGTATAGGCCAGCTAACTGAATGAGCGATTGTGGTCTGCGGAAAAGTCTTTATTCATAATTAGGCAACTGAAGATCAAGTTGCTTTTCAATCGAGGTTCCATACTCCTTTATGACATCAAGAACAATGAGGGAAATCAACATGCGAATGCTAGCTTTAGTCAGTATGTTCATTTTTCTGTCTGCCTGTAGTTCTATCGGGCCGGGTGTTGAGGTTTTCAAAGCTGCAGATTTAGGGAAAGATGGTCTTCCAAAGTTTTCTAAAAATATGAGCCTGAAGGATACGAAATTTATCTCTTCTGACAATGCGCAGTATGTTATTAAGCCCGGGGACCAGCTAAGTATCAAATTCTTTTTTAACCCTGAACTGAATGAACAGGATTTGATTGTGCGCCCGGATGGGCGGATTTCTCTCCAACTCATTCATGAAGTTGAGGCTGCAACCTTAACAGCTCCTCAATTAACAAGTCTTTTGGTCGATCGCTATAAGGGGCAACTCAAGAACCCGGAGATTGCTGTCATTGTACGCTCTGTGA
>QIMB01000292.1 GCA_003233615.1 Nitrospirota bacterium | reverse complement strand
GCAGGCCACCGCAATAAACTCACACTAGATGGTACATGGTTCACTCTGGCTCAACCTGTGGGTAAGGATCTCAATGAGCAGCAAGTACGACTGCAATGGGATGTGTCGTTTTAGATTCATAGGGACGTAAGGGCACTCCTCTCTCGTCTATCAGAAATCCTCTCTAGAGAGCCTCGCTCTTGCATGGAGTTTTTACAGTGGGATACATCGACTATTTGTTTCCCGGGACTTGATCTTGGGTTGAAAGAAAGTCTTTCAACCCAATCGCAACCTGCCAGGGCTTCCCTTTTAACATACTTCCAATTTCTCCATCTGGAGAAGTGACCATGAACTCCCTTGGCACAAAGACCAAACGCCCGGGCTGAGCCTCTACTTGTTCGAGGGGCCGGTTACGAACTGAGGTTTCATACTCTTCGACATCCTGCCAGATTGGTGTTTTTACAGAAAAATTACTCAAGACGAAGTGGAGATTTCCACCAGCTACAAACAGCCCGCCTGAGGTCGTGAGTTGATGATCTTCTCCAAATTCGGCCGTTTCGAAAAATGTTACTATTTCTTCTTTAGTCGCCTGTTCCAAAGCCTTCACAAAATGAGGGGCAAAGAGGCGAATCTCTGTCTCACTCAACGCAGCATGTTGAGTGGAAGACAACAGCCCACGCTGCACCCGTATGCCTTGTAACAAACGACTCATCGCCTCTGTCGTCAACGAGACGGGATGATCATAGCCCTTGCCGCCATACGCATCCGGCATGGCACGTAATGCAACCACGCGACCCGGACTATCAAAAATCTTCAACGTTTGGAATTGAGGGGTACTACAAGCCACCAGAGACAACATCAGGCTTGCAAACACCGCGACCACAACATTTCGCTTCATACACATCTCCCTCTTCAGATCCTTCCAACGCATTCGCTTTACCTTGTTCAGAAATTGTACCGCATATCCTCAACCTACACAGCTCTGCTTGATAATCGAAACTACAATAGAACCAGTATTCTCCTCAGAATTTTGGTAGAGTATACAGTCTATTCTAGGACTTAACTATGTACTGTCTCCTCTTCAGACATGGAATTGCGGAATCGCCTAACACCTGGTCTGGTGATGAGCATTCTCGTCCGCTCACCAAAGAAGGCGTTACCAAAACTGAACAGGCCATTAAAGGACTGCAAGCAATCGGAATTGAGCCGACACACCTACTTTGCAGCCCCTTGACCCGTACTCGGCAAACAGCTGTCATTGCCAAAAATATTTTAATGATTCGGTCTGAAATTGAAATAGTTCCAGAGCTGGTCTACGACCAATCTCCTTTGCTGCTTTTTCCCATTCTCCAAGCCTTAGCTTCAAACGCCATCGTGATGTGTGTCGGCCATGAGCCACACTTGGGACAGACTGCGGCACTCATGCTCTATGGGAATCATTCGCCAAGCCTTTCGTTCAAGAAGGCCGGAAGTTGTCTTATTTCTTTTTCAAGGAAGGCTGCAATTGGGAGCGGAGCATTGGAATGGTGGATACCCCCTGCGCAGCTTCGGGCTCTGCGCAAAGGATAGATATCTCGATGGAGAGACGTGGAATGTTGTTATTCTCTTAAGAGGTCGGATGCATCGATTGCATTTTCAAGATCCCGTTAACCAATACCCCTTCCTCAAGCAAGAAGACTGGGGAATCAATCGTCCCATCGACCTTAGCCGGGGCTAACAATTCAACCTTTTCTCGTGCAACGATATCTCCACGAAGCGGACCTTGGGCCACAATATGCTTAGCGTTAACTGTGGCCTCAATTGTGCCCTCTTTACCCACCTGAATCAGATCACTGCTAAACACTTCTCCTTCGACGAATCCGTCAATACGCATCATGCCCTGCACCTTCAATACGCCGGTCAACCGACATTTCTGGCCTAAATACATCTGAAACCCTTCTTCTTCCAAAACCCCGATGGTAGGACTCAGCATCGTCGATGGTTTTACCTCTTCCATAACCTCCTCCAAAATGAATACTACGAATTGAAAAAGCGTGAACGACAGTTGCAAACCCTTTTCTCACCGACGGGTTCACCGCTATTCAAACTATGGAAGAACACAAAGAGACACTACCCCTCTTTTGAGGGATCACATGGAACAGATGATTGAACCTAAAGACGGCAGTTGCGCGCAAAAAATCTGTGCAAGTAATTAATGTGCATAGGGAATTCAAAAATTACGTGGTCACCTTTTTGGTGATGAATCAATTTTTGAATGTTCTAGGCGCACCAAGGGGTTGTGCAGACTTTCGTGATCCAACTTGCCGTTTTTAGGTTGAATGGTAGAAAACAGAAGGAAGCAGAGGACAGTCGGTAGGGTCTACAAAATAGCCGACAAAATAGAATATAACAGGATAGCCAAAAGAGCCGCACCAGGGAGTGTACAAATCCACGCATACACAATTCGACGAGTCACCCCCCAACGAACAGCTGAAAGACGATTTACCGCACCCACGCCCATAACCGAAGACGTAATCGTATGGGTAGTACTGACGGGTAGTCCAATATGAGCTGCGGCCATCAAGACCACACCTGCACCCGTTTCAGCGGCAAAACCATGGACAGGCTCTAGTTTGACAATTCCCATCCCTAACGTTCGTATAATTTTCCACCCGCCAAGCGCCGTGCCCAAACCCATCGCTAACGCACAGGAGATGATGACCCATTGTGGCACCTCTGCAGTAGAAATATGTCCAGATGACAGTAACGCCAACGTGATAATACCCATGGCCTTTTGCGCGTCATTCGCGCCATGACTCAGCGCCATAAAACCTGCGGATACTAATTGCAGACGACGGAATACGACCATCGCCACCCCGCGTTGGGTCCTGAAAAACATCCAGCTCAACACGACCATCAAGACAAACGCGATCAAAAATCCAAAAAATGGCGAGAGCACCATCGCCTTCAATACTTTCAACAGTCCAGCCACCTGCAAGACGCTCACTCCACCATGTATGAAACCCGCCCCGACCATTCCACCAATCAATGCGTGCGACGAACTGGAAGGCAAACCCATGTTCAGCGTAATAAAATTCCAAATAATCGCTCCACCCAAAGCGGATATTATGACGATATCATTGACTGCTCCGGGATCAATTATGCCTTTGCCTACCATTTTGGCTACGGCAGTCGACATAAACGCCCCGGCGACATTCAGGACACCAGCCATGATGACCGCTGCCATAGGACTCAGCACACGTGTTGAGATTACAGTAGCAACCGCATTGGCGCTATCATGCCAGCCGTTTGAAAAATCAAACAGGAGGGCCAACACAATGACCAACAATAATAAGATACTGAAATCAGTCACAGGATAGTTATAAAAGAACGGTGACAACGAGAGGTCATATAGGTTGAACCGTGCGAGGACTTTGAGAACATTGATGTGTTACCCATTCTTCAGCGCGATTCGTTCGAGAACATTGACTGCATCCTCGCAACAATCAGTGCCAATCTCGAATCTTTCGTAAATTTCTTTCCATTTCATCACCATCTTGGGATCGGGTTCTTCTTCAAATAACTGAGAGATGGCTTCACGGCTCACCTCATCAGCTTCATTTTCCAGACTATTCACCCGAATCGTACAATCTTTGATATCCCAATTTTTTTCCAGAAGCATGCTTATACCTTTCCCAACCTCTTTTGCCGATTCATGAAGGACGTCAGCAAGCTTGCAGGCGGTCGGGGTCGGATGAACAATTTTAAATACTCGAAACAATATCGCCACGGCATCGATTTCATCCAAAATGTCATCTAACGCGCTGGCTAAGGCATGAATATCCTCACGATCCAAGGGTGTAATAAATGTTTTGTTCAGTTTCAGAATCAGGTCATGGGTCAGCCCATCCCCTTTATGCTCCAGATCCTTGATATGTTGAATTTGCTTTTCCGATTCCTCAAAATTATTCATGAGATTTTTGAGACACTGCCCCGCTTCCACCACATTTTCAGAGGCCTGTTCAAATAAATCAAAAAATCCTGTTTCGCTTGGCATGAAACCCCACATATGCTGTCTCCTTGAACCGGGATAGTAAAGGAATAACCCTTATTCGCTCGAAACCCTCAATAACACAAGTCTGCCCATCCAGGGCAAACGAGGATCACCTGACGTTCATACGATCGTTGTACGTTGAAGTCCGCTAGAAGGAAACCTATTCATCGAAAGAGAACATGTGCATGTCTTAATAATCTCACACATTCTCTACCTTGGTATTGGTAGATGAAATGACAGGTGGATTATTCCATAAATGGCTAGACGAATTCTAGAGGGTTCTCCACATAGGCATCACTACCATAATTTCCACTAACCCTAAGCAGCCCCTTTTGCGCTCACTGCGACCGGAAGTAAATCAACCGTACAATGATACGTTTTTTCAAAGAGTCTTTTTCTTCGTTCGGTGGTCCACAGCTCCAATTCCGGATCATACCGAAATACCACATGCAGGCGAAGGGATTTTCCCATATCGATTCTCACTGCCTTGATGACGGAGAAATGGCTGCGATCCAAACCGTCAGCAATCCGAAGAATCGCACTCAACCCCACTACAACCTTTCGTTGATCCGTATTCAACAGCTTGAAGCCACGGTGTTTCACCTTCGGCAATCCTCGACGATGATAGCGCGCCACATTCGCCACAATGGCGATTTCTTCTGACGAAAAACCAGGCAGATCAGCATGCGTGATTAAATAATAGGTATGTTTATGATGCCGGCTTTCCTGAATATGATGTCCGATATCATGAAGCAGCGAGGCATAATCCAACCATTCTCTTTCCGTTTCACCCATCCCATGAATCGATTGGGTTTGATCAAACAGACTGAGCGCCAATTTAGCCGTATGATGTGAATGCACTTTCGGATATTGATAACGACGCGCCAGCAATAACGCTTGCCGTCGACGCACATTCGGAATGTCCTGCTCCGCCTGTAATCCTTCATGATGCTGTTGAATAAAATCATAGATCACACCCTCTCGAATTGCCTTATCACTCATGCGAACCTGTTACGCCCGGAAACAGGGTATCGACTCGCCTGGGGTCCAGACCAGGAATCTTCAATCGACCCTCCGTATCTTTGGTACGGAGGAGTTGTTCCACTTCTTTGATTTCTTGCAGATCAATCACAGCCATATCAATCTGCGAGAGCGCCCGACCCGTTCGTGCAAGATAAATAATTTCGGTCAGATTACCCGCCATGCCTGAGGTTGCCACCAATGATCCCAGCGAAGTCCCTTGTTTTTTCACTAGCGATTTTTTAATCGCCTGTTTCACAGCCTGTTCCATGCGTTGCATCATCTTCTTATCCGGAGGATCAGACTTGAGAAACTGATCCTTCAATCGAATGGCTCCTAGCTTGAGACTTCGCACAAACTTCAGTCGTGTAGGGGTACAGGCCATCAGTTCGACCGACCCACCTCCAATATCCACAATCATGGCAGAGGAATCAGATAGATCCATACTATGCCGGACACCTAAATAAATGAGCCGCGCTTCTTCTTCCCCGGTGATCACCCGGATCTTTAATCCCAATTCTTTCCGAACCAGCTTGAGGAAATCGCCGCCATTCTTTGCTTCACGAACAGCACTCGTTGCCACAGGAAGAATAGTGTCAAATCCTTTATTTTTTGCTAACAGAGAAAAGCGCTTCAGGACAGCTAGCCCTCGCTCCATGGCTTCGTCGGATAGCCGATGCGAAGTAAAAGTGTCATCACCCAGTCGCGCCATTTCCTTGATTCGATCCACAATGATATACGAGAAATTTTTTCCTATTTCCGCCAGCACCATATGAATGGAGGTCGTCCCAATATCAATGACCGCTAAGCGCTTCATAACCTCCCTTTCCCTGCAGCGTCGATTCGTAGTGCAAAGTAAAAAGGAAGAGCGAAGCGAAAGCATTCGGATTTTCTCCCTTCTTACTCCTTCTACTCCTCACAGCGTTGTCATCCTGAGCGAAGCCTGGCGGAGCCGAAGGATCTAGCTCAGCCATGGCTCGGATGAGCTGGGCACAGATCCTTCGTTGCACTCAGGATGACAAAGCGATAATTGTTGCACCTCACAACTGCTCCTGCACTCCTAACTATTTGCTGTTCTCTTCTTACTTCTCACTGGCTTCAAAAATACTTCGCTAAAATGACAATCCACGAGCTAACTGTTCAACCACCTGCGGATTTCCAAACAACGCATCGACTTTGCCAGGCACAGATGACGGAGAAAGCAGAATCTTACCTTTCGCTTCCTCGATCAGGACTTGCGTAGCAAGAATATCCCATGGATTGAGGGCTGGATCCAGCATTGCACCGAGAGAGCCACTAATGACCAGGCCATGCCCGAAACAATCCGTATAACCACGCACATATCCAGACACCTGTTGCAAGCGTTCATAATCTGGCAAGCGATTAGCGCTGGAAAATTGTGCAATATCTCCGAC
>QIMB01000317.1 GCA_003233615.1 Nitrospirota bacterium | reverse complement strand
CCGCACGGCTACGCTTAAATCCTGTGGTATTCACATTGGCCAGGTTATTGGCAATCGTGTCGATATTGAGTTGTTGAGCAAACATACCTGTCGACGCCGTGTGCATCGCTCGAATCATAAATAGTCCTCTCTGTTTATCATCAAGTAAAAAGTGGGAAGGTAGAAGTGAGAAGCAGGAGAGAAGAAAAGAATTAGGATATTTCCCCTTCTTGTTCGGTATTTCTCACATCTCCCTTCTAATTTCCCTCTTCTTCCTGCTTCTCCCTTTTCACTTCTAACTTCTCACCCCTGAACCCGACTTGCTTGGATCGCTTGGCTCGTCATTTCATCCATTGCTTGAATGGCTTTTTGCATTTGCTCATATTCCCGTGTCACCTTAATGAGTTCCACCATATCTAACGCAGGATTTACATTCGATTTCTCCAACATCCCTTGATGCACGGTTGTTCCACGCGCAGGGGTTGGATTATCGGGAACCGTCCAATAGAGATTCCCAACTTTAGCCGTTGTCTCTCCTTGTCCAATCGTATCGAGACGCAATGTGCCCACAGCAACATTGTTCACACTGATTTTTCCGGCGTTATTGATGACCATTTCTCCCGGTGGCAATTTGATCGGCCCACTTTTCCCTAACACCGGATCGTTGCCAAATGACCATCTGAGTTGCGTTGCAGTTTCCCGCCGCGGTAGTAGCGCAAACCGTCCGGCGTTTGCACCACGAGAAAACCGTCACCCTGCAATGCCACATCTAACCCTTCACCCGTATGAGCCAATACGCCTTGTGAACGATCCGCAGGTAAACCAGCAATCACAGGGAATAAATCGAGTCCCGCAACAGATGGGCCTGAGGTTTGCCCGAGAACTGTCGCAAAAATCGGCGTATCCTTCTTAAACCCGGTTGTCTGAATATTCCCGATGTTATGCGAGAGGATTTCCAGACGACGTTCAAGTGCGATGGCCCCGGCGAGGGGAGGATAGACTCCACGATTCATGATTCCCTCCTTACAAGCATTTATGTCGATTTGTGCAACGCATGTGCCAAGGATCTATGCAGCAAATGGCCTCGCAATCAAATGTCACAAATGACCATAGGAGAACAGTTCATTCTTGATTCCCCTTACAATCACAGCGTACAGGGGTACTGACTGGAAATTTTTGCCTAGAAAAATGGAAATGCGGAAATAGAAGGAAGCGAGTTGCCCCAAATCATCAAGACACTTATCGGCAGAACTTTCCACCAGAGTGGAATCTTGCCTACCAGGAAGATGTAAATTATTCGAAGAAGACGTGAAGAGTAAGGCGTGAGGCGATAGACGCTCTTTTGACCATGACGTCTAACGCTTCACACCGGACATACATTTCCTCGATCTTTGTTATGGAAGAAAGGGAGTAGAGAATGAGGCACGAGGACTGGTGTCGCGTAAGACAATTAACTCCACGCGACGATTGGAGGCTTGACCGTCCAGAGTGGAATTGGAGGCAATGGGACGAGTGCCAGCAAAGCCAGTGGAGGAAAATCGATCGGCTCGCAAATGATGATATTCGGTAAAATAACGAATTAACGAATTCGCGCGTGCTGTGGAAAGATCCCAGTTAGAAGGGAACTCCTTGGTACGCATGGGTTGATTATCCGTATGCCCTTCTACCGTAATCATATTCGGTAAGTCTCGTACCAACCCAGTAATCAAATCAAGAAATTCTGCTATCTGCGGACTGATAGCCGAACTGCCACGACTAAACAACGCATCATCAGTAATTCGAATGCTCAACCCTCGTTCTGTGGATGTCACCTTGACCCCGTTCGGAACCTTTGACGTCGAAATTGCATTGGCAACCTTGAGGTATGATCGAGCATTGTCTTTGGACTTTTGACGTTCTTTGACCACAATCTGTTGGCTTTTCGAAATTGGCATATTCATCAGCGAAAGATCGCCAATAGCCTTAGTCTTTGAGAAAGAACTGGCAAGGGCATCGCTTAAGACACGATATTTCCCCTCGTTGACAGACGAGACGGAATACATGACCACGAAGAAGGCAAACAGAAGAGTGATAAAGTCGGCATATGACACAAGCCACCGTTCCATATTTTCATGTTCTTCATGTTTTTTCTTCATTGATTCACTCGTTCCCGGCCATTTATCGGTTCATGCAGAATCTATCACTGTCTACTTTTTTTCTCTGAACTCGGTAAAAATCCACTGAGCTTTTCCTCAATCATTCGAGGATTCTCTCCCTGTGCCACACTCAGCAGCCCTTCCACCACCATCAGTTTTCCAGCGATCAAGTCCTTTGCTTTAATTTTGATTTTACTGCCCATGGGCAAAAAGAAAAGATTCGCTGCCGCAACACCATACACTGTTGCCACAAATGCTACCGCAATGCCGCCACCTAAGGCCGAGGGGTCAGCAAGATTTTCCATCACATGAATCAGACCCAACACCGCGCCAATAATCCCCACACAGGGGGCGTAGCCCCCAAATGCTTCCCAGACCTTTGCCGACGTCGTATATTCATCTTCAAGCACACTCACTTCAACTTCCAGAATTTCACGAATCTTGGGAGGCTCGGTCCCATCGACAACGAGTTGGACACCTTTTGCCATAAAAGGATCACTAATGGTCTTCATCTGTCCTTCCAATGCCAAGAGCCCTTGCTTACGACTTACATTGGATAGCTCCACAACCTTAGTAATAATCCCTTTCATATCCACAGACACGTTGCCAAACACCATCCCTACCATACCCATGGCTTTTAAGAAAATATTCATGGGATATTGAAGCATCACAGCACCCAGCGTTCCTCCCGCCACAATGAGGAACGCAGTCCCCTGCATAATCGAGCTTAAGTGACCACCTTCTAAATGTTGTCCAAGAACAATGGCCCCAAGAGAGATGATAATGCCAAGTATTGATAAAATGTCCATTCTATTTCAGCTCTCCCTAGCACACAGCCTCAATGCCAAATAACAATTCTAAATTCAAGAGAATCAACAAACGCCCTTCTATGCGTCCAACACCTTTATGATAATTTTCAGCTGCCCCTTGACCAGAAGAGGGAGGCGGTTCAATCATATCTGCTGGAAGCCGCATGACTTCTTCGACCGAGTCCACGATAAAGCCCAAAATCAAATGTGCCACTTCCACAACGATAATACGTGTATCCTTCGTAGGCTCAACGGACGGCAACCCTAAACGCGTACGAAAATTAATGATGGGAATGACCTTCCCCCGAAGATTCAGTACACCTTCCACAAAATGCGGAGCATTGGGAACATGTGTGATTTCGACAAGTCGAATAATTTCTTGAACACCCAAAATATCAATGGCGTATTCCTCAGGCCCTAACTGAAAACTGACGAGTTGCAACACCTCACCGTTTTCCTCAGATGTCTCATCAGGGTGGATCATGTTCGTAACAGCATTCATCGTGAATAATTCCTTTCCAGCTCAGAAAGTGAGAAGTAAAAAGTACGTAGCAAGAACGAAAGAGCACGACGAGGAAATATCCAACTCTTTTCTTCTCTCTGTATTCTTGCTCCGTACTCCTCACTCTTGACTTCTACTTTTCCCCTTGTCACTCCTTACTACTGACTCCTCACTGTTCAAGTCTCATTGATGTCAAGGTACAACTCACAAGACCTAGACACAACGTCTCACAACCTCAGGCAATCTCCATGAATCCTCTATATTAGCGTCTTGTAAGCCCCGCATTTACTCTGATAGGGTAAAAACATTAATCGTATTCTTACCTTCATAAAGGATTCATATTATGGAAAGACCAGCCAGTGCCGAAGCAGAACGATTGATGCTTGACGCCAAAAAAGCCATTCTCCAAGAACAACATCAACGATTTCAGGACTATCAGCGTGAGGAACGTTGGGAGGATGCCTGGAAGCAACTGCATGTCACATTGACCTGCGCGGCAGACTTGCTCAAAGACTCTGTCCACATGTTGGAAAAGGTCGTGAATCAAAAGAACCAATTACCACCCCCTTCATCTCCTCCATCTGAACCTCCACCAACGCTCTAAAATTGTGAGAAGTGGGAAGTGAGATGTGAGGTGAGAAGAGATCAAGAATCCGAATTTCTCCCTTCTTGCTTCTCCCTTCTCCCGTCTAACTTCTCCCACGTATTGCTTCTCACTTCTTACATCCCACTTCTTATTACACTTTAAATGCGCTGACCGTTTTTTGCAGATCTCCTGCCAACGTGCTGAGTTCATGACAGGCTTGTGCCGAATTGGCGATCCCATTTGAGGTCTGGCGAGTGTTCTGTGTCATGGCATCCAAATCACTGGCAATTTGCTTCGTCGCGGTTGATTGCTGTTGCGCTGAACTGGCGATTTCTTCAATCATCTCGACCGTCGAATTGATCATCGACTGAATTGTTGAAAGGGCTTCCCCAGTCTTGTTGGCTAATTCCACACCTTGTCCAACTTGGTGAGTGCCTTGATCCATGGAAGCCACAGCAGTCTTGGTATCCTGCTGGATTTGTCGAATCATATCCCCAATTTCTTTCGTCGCCTTTGTTGTCCGCTCTGCCAGCTTTCTCACTTCATCGGCCACCACAGCAAATCCACGGCCTTGCTCTCCGGCTCGAGCTGCTTCAATAGCTGCATTGAGGGCTAACAGATTCGTTTGATCCGCGATATCTTCAATCACCCGGACAATTTCTCCTATTTGATCCGACGACTTGCCTAACGTCGTAATAATACTTGCCGCCTGTCCAACAGCTTCTGAAACCTGTTGCATGCCAGAAACTGTTTGTGACATGACCTCCTGCCCGCCTCGTGCAGTTTCAGCAGTGTCCTGTGCAATACGTACAGCTTCCGCGGAGTGACGCGCTACCTCACCCGCTGTCATCGTCATCTCTTCAACGGCCGAGGCAGATTGGATCGCATGCGATTCCTGTCCTTCCGCTGCACGAACGACAGTATCAGCTGTGGATGACAATTCAATCGTTGATGTCGCTAACTTGTTGGTCGCCTGGCTGACGACAGAGAGCGCCCCATGCATTTTCTGAATAAAGAGATTCATGTTGTGCGCTAAATCCGTAATTTCATCAGATCCGCTTCCAATGGGCACACGCTTGGTCAAATCTCCTTCACCTTGTGCTATATCGTGAGAAATCGCAGCCAACGTATGAAGAGGCTTTAAGACAAACACATGGAGAAGCCAATACACGGCTAACAGAAATACTACGATTATCCCACTCATCCACAATCCAGAAGACATCACTGAACTTTGCATGGCACTCTGTGCATAGGTCATAGGAATAGCAACAGACAACATGCCAATGACATCCCCTAAGTTTTTCCCAACATGACAATCGACGCAGGCATCAACAGATGCTCGATCGGCACTCGCACGAAAAAACGTTGGCACCCCATTGAGCACCTGTATCTCACTAAAACTATTCGCTCCTGCATTGATCGCTTTCATGGCTTTTGTTTCAAATGCATTTTTTGGTGCATTCGCAGGATTCATCGGTTGATCAGAGACCAACCTGGCCTGATAAGCACCGCGCTCAGCCATTTTCTTCCCCATTTCTTGCGTCGCCGTGGCAGGGAACGGAATGGCGTTTGAATCCGCGGCATAGTCTCGTGACACATGCAACTGGGAACCGAATGAAGATTTTTTCATTTTCCCGACGTAATTCTTCGCAATGTAGGCTCGAGTGACTTCAATTTGGGCTTGAATCATTTTGCCTTC
>QIMB01000444.1 GCA_003233615.1 Nitrospirota bacterium | reverse complement strand
GCCAATATGTGGTGGCAAGATGTCTTAGAAAATGGTCCTTCCTCGCATTACGCCACATTTTTTGATATCGATTGGACACCGGTCAAACCCGAGTTGAAGAACACCGTCTTGCTCCCTATTTTAGGAGATCAATATGGGATCGTTTTAGAAAATCAAGAAATCGTTCTCCATTATCATGATGGACAACTCTATCTACGTTACTATGAACATCACTTACCACTAGATCCTTCCACATGGACCATTGCGCTTAGCTTCCGCCAAGACAAACTCATTGCCACGCTTGGGGAATCGTCATCGTATCTTCAAGAATATCAAAGTATCATCACCGCCTTATCTCATTTGCCGTTACGAACAGAAACCGATCCGGAACACATTGCTGAACGATACCGGGAAAAAGAAGTCATTCGTCGACGTCTCTCGTCCGTCGTCTCGGAACATGAACCCCTCCAACAGTTCCTTACTGACAATCTCCGTATGCTCAATGGCCGCAAAGGCTCCCCTCGCAGTTTTGACCTTTTAGATGATTTAGTTTCCAATCAAGCCTACCGATTGGCTTTTTGGCGTGTGGCTGGTGAAGAGATTAATTACCGACGATTTTTTGATATCAATCAATTGGCAGCAATTCGCATGGAGCAACCTGCCGTATTTCAAGAAGCCCAGCAAAAGATCTTTGACCTCGTTGCATCAGGTGCTGTTACCGGATTGCGAATTGACCATGTCGATGGCCTGTACGATCCACAGGGCTATCTCGACCAATGGCAAACATGGGCGGCCCAGCATTTTCACGTCTCACCCGATTCCCGAGGACGGGTCTTCTATCTGTTAGTCGAAAAAATCTTGGGCACCGGCGAACGACTCAATCCCGATTGGCCGGTTCATGGAACCACCGGATATGGCTTTCTTTCTCTCCTCAACCACCTGTTCGTTCAACCTTCACATCAACGGCAATTCGAGCAAATCTATACCCGCTTCACCAAACAACCGTATCACTATGAAGAACTCATTTATCACTGCAAAAAACTCATTATGACCAGTTCGATGGCAGGAGAAATCAATGCGTTAGGACACGAACTCAATGTACTGTCTGAACAAAATCGCCGCTCTCGCGACTATACGCTCAATAGTTTGATTTACGCTATCCGAGAAATCATTGCCTGCTTCCCCGTCTATCGCACCTACATTCGTCCCGACTCCAAGGAACCGGTCACCGATCGCGATCGCGCCTATATTCGGCTAGCTGTGGCACGTGCCAAACGCCGGAATCCCGCCCTTAGCAATTTAGTATTTGATTTTATTCGTGACCTGCTCATGAATACTCCACAGGATTCTTCTCCGTTGGAATGGGAAATCATTCGTCCCTTTGTCATGAAATTTCAACAGACGACAAGTCCAGTCACGGCCAAAAGTGTTGAAGACACCGCGTTCTATCAGTACAACCGCCTGACATCATTAAATGAAGTAGGCAATGAACCTCAACACTTCGGCATATCCATTTCAAAGTTCCATCATTATATGCAAGAACGCGCCGAACATTGGCCATGGAGTCTCTCTTCCACATCCACCCATGACACCAAACGCAGCGAAGATGTCCGCGCACGAATCAATGTCCTCTCTGAAATTCCTGTGGAATGGCGCAACCGGTTACGAACATGGAATCGTCTCAACAAAAAAGCTACGCATCGGCTTGAGGAACAATTGGTCCCAAGCCGAAATGAAGAATATCTCATCTATCAAACATTGTTGGGTGCCTGGCCGCATGGCTCTTTTTCAGAAGAAGTCCATACACGATTTCTCAATCGCCTCCAAACCTATATCGTCAAAGCCTTGCGAGAAGCCAAAGTGACCAGCAGTTGGCTCAACCCTGATGAACCCTATGAACAGGCAGTGGTGAAATTTCTCGCTCGCATTCTTTCTCGAACCGACAACAATGCTTTTTTAGAAAATTTTCTCCCGTTCCAGCGCCGCATCGCGAGCTATGGCATCTATAACTCATTATCTCAAGTGTTGATCAAAGCATTGGCTCCTGGCGTTCCCGATTTATACCAAGGCACCGAACTCTGGGATTTAACCTTGGTCGATCCAGACAACCGTGGCCGTGTGGACTATGCCCTACACCAAGAACGTCTGACTGAGTTGCAAGACCTCCAACAAAAGCTGAACCCTGTTGAGTGTATACAGTTTCTCTTTCATCATGCCGACAATGGCCTCATAAAAATGTTTCTCACTCTCACAGCCCTACAGTACAGAAAAAATCACTCCTCCCTTTTTCTTCATGGAACCTATCGTCCATTGGAAACTCAAGGAGAGCAAGCAGAACATATCTGTGGATTTCTACGGCACGAGTCTAATAGGTGTTGTCTCGTGCTGTTTCCACGATTTTTGACACAACTCATACCTGACCCTTCACAACTTCCACTTGGAGAAACGGCTTGGGGACAAACTCGTATTTCCCTGCCATCTGACCTGAAAAGCCTGTCCTTTCGAAATGTCTTCACACAAGAAATAGTGGCTCCACAAAATGAGGCAGACGTGGTAGGATTACCCGTAGCCACAGTATTCTCACATTTCCCTTTTGCTATAATGGAGTCTCTGCCATGACTGTGACCAATATCAACACTGTCCGATCTCCTGATGACGAATCAATGACCGAACATTCTATGCCTCAAGGAGAGTTGGGCTGGGAAGGTCATGTCCATGTTTCAGATGATCTTCCCCTATGGGCACGGATCTTCGACACGTGGCCAGAGCTCCGAACCGGTCTGTCTTATAGTTTAGTATTTGCTTCAGGGGTGTGTTTAGGGGGAGCAATGATGGTGATGATGGCTGCTTCAAAAAATAATCAACACAATTCATAACGCACAGGGGGATGTCACGATGAGCGACAATAATGGACAGGGAGATTCTGGATTTGTCAATACATTTGTTTTTATCGCTGGGTTTTTATTAGGTGCTGGCGCCGCCATCATGCTAACGCCTGAATCTGGCTCACAACTCCGCCACCGAATCAGCCGTGGTGCCAGAACGGCACAAGACGAATTTTCTGAAATGGCCGCACAAACAAAAGAAGCCATGCAGGCATGGTCCGAAGAAGCCAAAGAATCCATGAAGCATGCAGCCACTCGAGTCAATTCTGCCATGGATACCACAAAGCAAGCGGTCAAAACCTCACCAACAGCACCATTCAATGATCAAGATTCGTGAGCAGTAAAAAGGTAGAAGTGAGAAGCAAAGGAAGTAGAAACGGAAAATTAATTTTTCTTGTTCACTCTATACTCCTTGTTTTTTGCTTCTCACTTCTACCTTCTCACTCCTCACTTCGGCCATGAGTCATTCTACCGCCGCCCCTTCTCCCCTCACGAAGCGTCTCAAGCTCGGACTCGTTTTAAACGGCATTATCATTCTCGCCGAGTTTATTGGAGGCTATTGGACCAACAGCCTTGGGCTCATCAGTGATGCGAGCCATAATCTCATCGACCAAGGCGCACTCGTATTAGCCTTATATGCCCATATCCTCGCAAGCCGACCCGCAACAGAAGAACGCACGTTTGGGTACCACCGTGCCGGGACCATTGCCGCCTTTCTTAACAGCCTGACCTTACTGGGCTCTGGGCTCATTATTGCAGGATTTGCCGTCTACCGACTGATGAATCCGATTGAACATATCCCGGGTCTTTGGGTCATGGGAATTGCAGGAATCAGTATGGTGGCAAACTTTGGAGTGGCATGGTTATTACGGCAAGGAGCAAAAAATGACCTGAATATTCGCGGGGCATTTCTTCATATGATGATGGACGCCTGGATGTCAGTTGGCGTGATTCTCTGTGGGCTGGGAATTGCTCTCACGCAACTCACGATTCTCGATCCCCTGATTAGCTTGGTGCTGGTCGTTGTCATTATCAAGGGCAGCGTGCCACTCTTTCGGGAATCACTCGACATACTCTTGGAATCCACACCACCCCATCTCAACACGTCAACCATCGTCACAAGCATTGAATCTATCCCTGGAGTCAAAAAAGTGCATGACTTGCACATATGGTCAGTGGAGCCCAGAATTATCATGCTCACCTGCCACGTCCTCGCCGATACGGATACCGTGCCAGAAAAAGATCAACTCCTCCAACCCATCCACGCCCTACTCTCATCACAATTTGGCATTCATCATCTAACCATACAATTGGAAACCGAATGCCCCGAAACGAATGTCCTCCACTGCAACCTCAACCATCTCACAAACGAAACATCACAAGAACCCGCCCTCCCCCACACCCATCATCACTAAAAACTGCCTCCAATGATATTTCCTAAAGCTTCCCAGGAAGACCTTAAACCACATATAAATAAATTTGTAGGCACCGGAACTGGAGGCCTACGTTTCGAACTACTATGCAAATATTGCCGGGATAAAGGCACCGTCTCCGCAAACAGTAAAACCATTGGTAATGCTAAAAACCTTCAAAAAGCCGCCAAGAATTTTTCAATGCAAGGGTGGGCACTCGACCAAGAAACACACGTTTGTCCTCGATGCAACAAAAACACCTCCCGCTTAGCCAAACGAGTTTCCATATAAATTGTTTTGTGGACCTTGTTTTATGCACCGCGGGTTGGTCCATTAGTCCATGGTTTACATCAACACTGGTTGATAACGCAGGCTTAGTGTAAATGGTTTTGGGTCCTCTTACCTCCACACAAAGGTTTCGCTCTTCGAGACAAAGCAATGGATAAGTACGCTCTTCAAGATGCACAAGGCAATAAGCTCAGCTGCCGAACGGAAACACAGAACATGACCTAGATGCCAATATTCTAGGATTAAGGAACTTCCTGCTTCTGCAAGCTCTCCTGGCTTGGTGGTATGGCCGAGCCGTGCAGCCGGAACCGGAGAAAGGCGCGCACTGTCTGAGCGTAGCGAGTTTGCGCGCCGCCGGAGCCGGCGAACCGCGCAGGGAACCCAAAGGGCCACACCACAGCCAACATGGTTTTGGCTACTTTTGCGAAACAAAAGTAGATCGGCTGCCGGGCCGAAACCCGGCATATAACATTCAACAGAACAAAGATAGATTCCCAATAATAAATGTTGGGAATGACGGGAAAGAGTAACTCTGATTTTGATGGAATAGAGTAGGAC
>QIMB01000306.1 GCA_003233615.1 Nitrospirota bacterium | reverse complement strand
GGAGTATTAGGTGTGGCACGAGGCAGCATTGAACCTCCCTATTTCATTATTATGGAATATTCTGGCGGTCCCAAGGCGCAACGCCCTGTCGTCTTCGTTGGAAAAACCGTCACGTTCGATTCCGGCGGAATCTCCTTGAAACCGTCAGAAAATATGGACCATATGAAAGCCGATATGACCGGTGGCGCCGAGGTCTTAGCTGCCGTCCGTGCGGCCTCTCGCTTAAAACTTCCCATGAATGTGATAGGGCTCCTTCCTGTAGTGGAAAATATGCCAGGAGGGCGGGCGACGAAACCCGGCGATGTGCACACGATGCTTTCTGGCAAAACGGTGGAGATACTAAACACCGATGCGGAAGGGCGTCTGATTCTGGCGGACGGCTTAGCCTATGCCTCCCGACTCAAACCCGCTTGCGTCATCGACATCGCCACGTTAACCGGTGCAGCCATCGTTGCGCTGGGTGCATTTGCTATTGGCATGCTTGGCACCAACGATGCACTCAAAAAGGCCGTTCGCCAAGCAGGGATTGATTCAGGTGAACGAGTGTGGGAGATGCCTCTGTGGGATGAATATTTTGAGCAATTAAAAAGTGACGTAGCTGATATGCGCAATATTGGCGGGCGGGGGGGCGGTATGATTACGGCCGCCATGTTCCTGAGTAAATTTACAGGTGACTACCCATGGGTACATTTGGATATTGCCAGCACCGATTGGAGTGCTGCGGAAAAACCCTGCATTGCGAAAGGCCCCACTGGGACCGGCACTCGACTCCTTATTCAATATCTCATCAATCGCGCCACTGGTTTGTAAGCTTCGAGGCCGTGTGAATCTCATAGACCACATCGGACAATTGTGCATGATCGGGTTCGAAGAAACGGAGGTGACTCCGGATCTTCGAGCCTGGATACACGAGTATCGTCCAGGCGGCGTGATTCTCTTTTCCCGTAATTTAGTGGCCCCCGAACAAATCGCCAAGCTGACGAACGAATTGCAAACACTCGCCGGCAACATTCCTCTGCTGATGGCTATTGATCAAGAAGGGGGGCGCGTTTCACGCCTTCCTTCTGACTTTACGATTTTCCCGCCAGCGGCCACCGTCGCTCAATCCGGCTTTACAGAACTGGCCTATCAGGCCGTCACTGCCAAAGAATTACGAAGTGTGGGTATGAACATGAATATGGCCCCGGTTCTGGATATCCACACCAATCCTGCCAATCCGATTATTGGCAATCGAGCATTTGGAACCGAACCAGACCAGGTGTGTCGAATGGGTGAGGCCACAATTGCAGGACTCCACGATCATGGAGTCCTGGCTTGCGGGAAGCATTTCCCAGGGCATGGGGATACCCATACTGATTCGCATATCGAACTTCCCACCGTACATGCCACTCGCGACCGATTGGAAGAGATAGAATTACAGCCATTTCGATATGCAATTGATCACGGGCTTCAGGCGATGATGACGGCCCATGTGCACTATCCTGCCCTCGACCCCACATACCCAGCCACACTGTCTTCGACGATTTTGTCAGAACTACTTCGCAAGGAACTCGGGTTTTCCGGGATCATCGTAAGTGATGATTTGGAAATGCGCGCAATCTTAGACCATGCTAGCGTCGGTGAGGCCGCCATTCGTTCTTTACAAGCTGGGGCCGATATGCTGCTAATCTGTAAAAGCCGAGTACTCGCGACTGACACAGTTGAAGCCCTACGGCAGGCTGTCACATCTCAAGAGTTAGAGCCAACTCGCATAGAAGCCAGTCTTGCCAGAATTCAGACCGTGAAACAGCAATTCGTACATCCGTATCAGCCCATCGATCTTTCCACACTTTGCAACATCGTAGGGATTCCTTCCCATCGCAACGTCTTGGCCAGCATCATGGCTTACGCTAACTCGAATGTCTGAAGTTCCTTTCATTAAAGAGCACGTCCAAGATAAGACTGATCTACTGCGGTTGCACTGGATTTGGCCAATTTTACGATCCTTTTTCTTTCAATAGTCCCCACTAATCGACTCAAACGATCGAATAATCTGACTCAAATCAGCATAACCTCGTCACGATCACGTATCTCGAACAGGCTTCTAGGGATGCATTTTTTGTATTTCTGGACATTTCCCTCAGCAATTTGTTTAGCTACCCCACAGTCCTTTTTGAACATACAATTGCACGTTTTTTGGCGGGTTTCGATGTTATCAATCTAAACATACTTGCTTCATATCAAGGAGAGTGACGATGGCACTGAAAAAAGGGGACATGACGATGGCACTGAAAAAAGGGGACATCATTGACGAACACAAACGGCATCCTGACTCGTGCGGCTTGGTCGTCAAAGTGATGAACGGTGGGGAAGGATTTGAAAAAATTATGTGCTGTGGGAATGAATTGACCACAGAGGATGTCGTGCCTTCATTTTCTCAAGGGCGAGGCAGGAGAAAAGGCTCCTTGGTCGCTGGATTCACCATTGATGAAAATCGTGTTTCGAGCCAATCGTGCGGTCTTCGATTAATGGTCATGGGAGGTGGAGAAGGTTTTCAGAAAGTCATGTGTTGCGGACATTCTATTGAGGCAGGTGCGATGCAGGACTTAAGATTCGGCCAAATGCGGACTGACGATACAGCCCCGGAACCCACACCGAATACTCCGCACCAAGGAACGGCGTAAGGAGGCGATCCTATTTATGTTGGGCTGGACACCAGAGTCAATTAAGCAATGGGTTCGATGGATGCAGTTTCTGGATCGGTGGGGCTATATTACCGCCTGCTTGAGTTTCCTCGTCGTCGGCATGCTGGTGTTTGGATATAGCTGGTTCTCCTTTGTGCAAACTGTGGAACAGAACTTTTTGTCCGCGACGATTACATTGCTCAATGATTTGTTGTTTGTCATTATCCTCTTAGAATTATTCCGCACGGTCTTAGGTTTTTTGCAGCACGACCGGATTCGCCTTGAACCATTTTTGCATGTAGGAGTGATTGCTTCGGTCCGACGGATTCTCACCGCCGGTGCCGAGTTTTCCCACCAGGACAATGTCCCGAGTCTTCCGCCACTATCTTCTGGATATGGGATTACACGTCATGGTGATTCTTGTCCTCATGATTGCCTTGTATCTGTTAAAAAAGACCGAACCACTCTCAGTTGCACCCATTCTGACTAAATAGATTGCCTTTCCCTCGCCATTGCCCAGCCTATGAATATGGGTGGCTGAAATTCTACCCTAATCATTCGCATATCGTTTTCCGGCACTGGTAACGTTTGGGGGAGTGGGGCTGGAATGCGTGTTTATCTCTGAGGGGGTCTTGGGCGAACCTCTTGCCACGAAGCCCAAGTCAAAACGCAAAGCCCCAGCTAAGAAAAGTAGACCAGGGGGTTTTAAAATGAACCGGTTCCCGTTGTGGAATTTGGAGGAATTATTGACCTAAATCATACAACATGCTGTATTGACTGCCTTCAGGAATGGCTATATATTGTTTTAAAGGGGAGGAGGTGATTGTATATGGCTGGAAATGAAAAGACCTCAAAGAATGTGGGACGTAAGGCTAGTGCATTGCTTCGGAATCCCAAAACTCCAGCCAAGGTCAAAAGCGTTGCCGGGTCTGCACTCACTCAACGGCCAGACCGGAAAAAGAAGAAGTAGCCATGCAATTGGTCCTCATTGATTGGGTTGATTCGTATGGGTGCTCTTCAGAGTGGCAGCATTTAGAAGGAGCCGCCGCTAATTTAATGACGTGCCGTTAGGTTGGCTGGCCCCTTCAAGATGCCGATGATTGTAAAGTGATCGTGCCCCACATTCGGATAACTCCGATCCCAATATCCCGCAGCAAGGGTGTGGAGACAGGACCATACCCGCCCACGCCATTCTCTCCATAAAAGACCTTTAGTCAAATTGAAACGTTACCAGTACCGTTTTCCACTTACCTTGCGCTCTGCGAGAGGCTATGGCACTATTATCCCCCATTTATACTGCATGTTGCATGGATATGAATTATGGAGTCTCTCCCTGAATTAGTCGGAACCGTGCATATCATTTTGGGGGCAACCGTGCATATCATTTTGGGGGCATACCGCGGAAATCCGATTGCCCTGTATATGCGACAGGATGGCTCTATTTGCCAGATTTCTCCGCGTATTTATCCCTGGAATAAGACGGTTGGAATTGGTGATACGCCCAATCGTGCTGCTGCGGATTTTGAAAAAAAATGGAAAGACGCCGGGTTAGACGATGAAATGTATACGGGACCTCACTGGGAAGGAGGAATCAAGCCCGAAAAACCCAAGCCCCCACCAAAGCCAAAACCGGCTGCTGCCCCTGCTACGACGCCCTCGCCCAAACCAGCGACGGACGCTTCTGCAAGTGAAAAGCCTGTGACTTCGACACAATCAACAACTTCACCAGCACCCACCAAATCCGACAATACGGCTTTGCAAGACACTCCTGCCTCGTAATGATCTTTGGTTTTGATAGTTGCGAAATGTCTGGCCGACCTATGTCAACACTTTGAGCCAGAAGCAAAGAGGCGCGCGGCTTTGATCAAAGCCGAAAACAGCCGCTTGTGAAGAGCATCTTTGCGGTAAAGAAACTCTGGATGCCATTGAACTCCCAACCAAAAAGGATGGTTGTCCGCCTCAATGGCCTCAATCACTCCATCAGGAGCCACTGCGCTAATACGGAAGGAGTCAGGTATAGTTTTTACGGATTGATGGTGCGAGCTATTCACAGGAATACGTGATTTCCTGACTATTCTTCGTAGCAAGGTCTTCGGTTCAATATGTATAGGATGTGCCGTATATTCTGCTGATTTTTTCTGTAGATGCTGAAGCTTTGTGGCAAGTTGAGAAGGGATATCTTGAATCAAGGTCCCGCCCATGGCCACATTCATGGATTGCATCCCTCCGCAAATCCCTAACGTCGGCACCTGATGTGCAAAGGCCAATTTTGACAGACCGAGTTCTAAGCGAGCTCGCTCTTCACTCATGTGCTGGAAGGGATATTGTTGCGACTCTCCATAGAACCGTGGGGCCAGGTCCGATCCGCTTCCTGTCACCAACAGCCCATCCAATTGCTGTAAAATGAACATTTGGCGTGTTCGACTCAGAACCAACGGGAGTATCAACGGCACTCCCCCGGCCTCTTGGATGGCTTGCAAATACCGAGCTCGCAAAAAATAGGTGGGTTCTTTGCCTCCCATATCTTCACGATTACCGGCATTGAAATCCGGGGTGATCCCAATAACGGGATAGACGATTTTATTGGCAGGAATCAGGAACTTAATCCACTCTTTCCGTTAAATATGCCTCGTCATCATAAGGAGAGGACCCATAAAATCGAACAGGCTCATTACCTTTCAGATGATCAGGAGTGATCACATACGTACCATAGAGACTCGGTTCCCACACTGATTGAGCGGTATCCATATCCCCCCCTGTGAGGGCGTAGGTAAACCCACCCACAATTCCACCTAATGCGGCGTAAACTATCTTAGCCGGCAAATATACGAACGTCAGAAGACCACTACCCAAACCCAACGCCGCTTCATTGCTAGGACTCGAATCTTCCTCTCCTGCCCAACTCGTACCTGGAAGACCCAGGCAAACTACGAGTGCAAAAGCACATACTACTAATCCGCCAACTCCTTGGTTCATGAAATCGGTCAAAAATTTTGGAGATTGTTTCCTCACAGTTAACCCTCCTTTTCTATGATTAGTCCCCCTAAAACTCCATTGGTCATACACCGCTATCAATTGTCAATGAGTATTGTACCATTTTTTCTTGTAATATTAACCCGCAAGGTTTGTGCCGACGTTACTCTATACCCTTATCAAATTCCTCTACATCCAATTCGACTATAATTTGTTGCTTGATTTTCTCAGCCTCGCGTTGAATGACCTCATCCGTTTCCGGAATGAGAGCATCGCTTGCAACCTGAGTATTCTCCTGTTTAATTCCCTGCCGAATATAGATTTCCAGCTTGTAAAAACAGATGAATTGAATGAATAAGTCATATCCCTGTTTCCGATAGTCTTCTCGCTCATCGTCTGGAACTTTTCGAAGGCACTCTTCAAGCCATGGCTGAAAAGCGAGCATGTCCTCTAATTGTTGAATTTGACTCCTCTCCACAGCAATGCCTACTTGCACTCCACCTTTCCAGGATCGTTTTTTGACATTAAAGACACAGTGTATGGTATCTGATGTACCCTCAACTGCATCAGGACCATAAAACAGAGTGATACGAAAGAGCGGAATTTGTGGCGGTGAAAGAAGAGACATTTGGAGAACGATCCACGTCCTTAAAAATAGTCACGACTCAGGTGGATAGACTAAAGGCCAGAGGCTTGTGAGGAGCCAACCATGAGTCATCAATTCAACATTTTTGATATTATGAGTCATAACCGTCAGCCTCATAACCTGCGTAGTGACGAAAATAGCACCAAGACGCCATGGCAGTCGAAACCGCTCAATACAGCAGGGACAAAGCCTACCGCATTTGGGTTGACACTCGTCAATCTTGAACGATAGAGTCTTTTCAGTTGATTGATGACGAGATCTTGATTTGTGCTCGATTTACAAAAGGGGTAAGGGTATGTTCGGCACCATGGGGTTCTCAGAATTGATGATCATTTTAGTGATTATCTTGATTATTTTCGGAGCCGGGCGTCTACCACAAATTGGTGAGGGCGTAGGGAAAGCGTTGAAAGGGTTCAAAAAGGAGGTTGCCGACCTTCCTTCTGCAATGGATCCAAATGATCCCCAAGCAGTTCCGCCAATTACGGAATCTGCTGGAGATATGTCAGCTGCTGTAGCCCAAGCGCCTGCCTCAACGATTCCTCAAGCCACACCGACAGCCAATCAACCCTATCAACCAGGCCCAGAACAGACTCCAGGCACTGCAGCAGCTTTGCTGTATCAAGGGGCAGGGCCCACGGCAGCTGTACAGTCCAGCAAAACCACGAATGTATCAACTCCTACACCAAGTCAGCCTAGTATGACGGTTCCCGGCCCAATGTCAATGGAAGATAGGCAAGCCCAGCCTGCACCAATCGCCACGGCACAGTATCCACCGCTTCCTCCAGGGGCTCAGGCGAAACCCCTTGCTAAACGACCTTCAGCCATTGTCAATAAACAAGCCGTTGCGAGGGTTCAAGCCCAACAGGCAGCGCGCAAAGCCCAGGCGGCCACACCGGCTCCTCAAGATATGCAATCATTCGGTGAGGGCCTTGGAAGTGCGGTACGTACTTTTCGAGATGCTGCTGCTGATATTAAAAATTCTATTGATCCTCAGATGCGGACAATCCAAGCAGAATTGGAATCGGCTGAACAAGAAATGAAAGAGTCCATTGAAATAGCGAAACAACCATTGGCCCCAAAAGAACCCTCCAGCTCCGTGTAGCTCATTCTTGAGACATTTTCCTCATTTCTCAACATCCCTCCTCATCATTGGATCGTTCTGTGTAAATATCCTCATCGGGTGCGTCCTTGAAACGACACCAGAATCTCCAGCTAACATAACAGAGCGTCTTATTGTTTTATTAAATGACCCCCAACCGGAGACCAGACGAACTGCAGCATTGTCTTTGGGGAAAATAAACGACCCTCAAAGCATTGTGGCTTTGATATCAGCCTTGTCTGATCCGGATGCGGTTGTTCGACAATGGAGCGCATGGTCCTTGGGCAATTTTGAGGACTCACTTCCCAAAGAAGCACTAGTGGGCTTAATCCAGCATGTTGCCGACCCCTCAGAATCGGTCCGACAGGCTGTCGTGTTGGCCTTACGTCAAACGACTATCTCCAAAGAGCTCATGCACGTGTTAGCGGAAGCCTACACCATCTCCACGCATGCTACGCAACTCACGATTATCCAAACACTCGCACAGTTTGAATTTCCATTTGCTTATAGGATATTCATTCAGGCTCTCAAAAGCCCTGATCCACTCATTCGTCAAACGGCTATTGCAGGCCTGGGTGAACTGGGAGACTCCCGTGGTCTCTTGGTTATGCGTACACACCTCCTTCAAGATTCCGATGTCGGTGTTCGCGCAGAAGCGGCATTTCGTTTAGGGAAATTAGGAGGTCCCGCCGATGAACCTGCACTTCGCCAAGCCAGGGAAACAGATCCAACACCTACTGTGCATTTTTGGGCAACCTGGAGCCTCAATCAAATTGGTGAAGAGACGTAGCGAGATCATCTCCGAATGCAAAGATGCATGATTGAATGTCAGGGAAAAAGTCTTTACAATTGTGCGTTTTTCTTTCTCAAGCAGAAACAATTCTCTAGTCTAGGCATTTAAACCCTAGTTCATGCGAGGGATGGACGGGCCAGCACTCACATGTCACGTTACGAAGACAATCTATGGGGAACAGCGTCAGATACGGCAAAGAGGGGGAGGGGAAGTTCACCACATGAAAAAAGTCCTGTTAGTTGATGACAATACGAATGCGCGTGAGGCCCTCCGCCTTGTCTTAGAGTCCCAACATATACAATGTATTGAAGTGGGAAATGGGTCTGAAGCCCTTGAATGGTTAGCCTCGAATCAAGCGGATCTTATTATCTCTGATAATCAAATGCCGGTGTTGACTGGCTTAGATTTTATTGATGAGATCCAATTGCACCAAAATCCTGCAAATGAATCTCCTATTATTCTCTTAAGTGGTCATCTCAATGAACAAGATAAGAATAGAGCGCGACAGGCAGGAGTGTTTGCCATTTTGGATAAACCCTGCAATTTCAGCGAATTTCTTTCCATGGTGCAATTAGCCCTTCAAGCCTAAATTCTGCATCATTGGTCTTTGCTTCTCTCATGTCGGACTCGGCCATCTCACATCTTCCTCCCCATTTTTCATAGCTTCATAGCACAAACATCCAGTTACTGGCGGTAACGACAAAAATCACATAATCTCTAACCCGATTGCGGTATTTCCCCCCACCCACAGATTAGATATCTCTTATTAAAAAACAAAGGACCAATGATCCCTCTTTTGTGATCAGGCTTTCAGTAAGACGGTCACGTTGAAGGCGTGATACCAAACAATAGAATAGAAGCAAGTCGATTGAGATAGTTACTATTACGCTAGAAAGGAACAACCTGATGCTAAAAATGTTTGGTGGAATGATCATAGGGTCCATGATGACCATGATGCTTTTAGGAGGTGCGTCTGCTGCCGA